>JAEDOK010000134.1 GCA_016302005.1 Oscillospiraceae bacterium
ATCACATCCGTCACGGCATGGCAGCCGCTCTTGGAGGCAAGCGTTCCCTCAAAGCTGTCCGTCACGGGATAGATATCATATTCCGCTGCGGGCTGCTCGATGCCCAATCCCGCTGCCATATCTGAAAAGGCGTAATACGCGCCGAGGCTCGTCCAGTGGTGGTCGGTGCGGTAATAGATCGCCTCGTCCTTATGCTGCGTCAGCGCGTCGGTCACGTCGAGGAACTCTACCCCCTGCAAGCGTGCCGCAATGTCCTTAATATCCTGCCGCTGATCCCGCACGGGCGCATGATTCGGCAGCTTCTCCGCCTGCACGCATGCGGCATTCGGCACAACGGTCATGGAGATCTTTAAGTCCTCATGCCGCGCTGCAAAGGCGTTGATCGCGTCCAAATTCCGGTTCACTCCCGCCTCGTCTGGGGCTGCGGGCGCTTCCATCAGAGAATCGTCCGCGCAGAGATAGACCCCGCCCGCCTCCTTCGCGCCCAGCAGGCGCGAAGCTTGCAGGTCGATCGTGATCCATGTGTCGCGCCCGACGAATTGGTCGGCAAGATAGTCCTCCCACGCAGCAAAATAGCTGCCGTCCAAAAGCGCGGACAGCGAAAATTTCGGAACCTGCGCAAGCTTTCGGTTTTCGGCGGAGGAATACTCCCTGTCCCGCGTCAGCGCGTTTGCAATCACGAAGGCAGCCAGACACAGCAGAAGGAAGATCGCCAAAAACGCGCCTTGCTCCATTGCAAAGCGCCGCGCGTGCTTTTTTTGTTGCTCCAAAGCCTTCGACCTCCCGTTAGAATTGGAAATAGAGGAACGCGGAATAGGTGTCGTTCATCATCCCCGCAATGCACAAAAGCAGCAGCGCTGCGAAATACACCAGACTCAGCGGGATCCACGCCCTGCCGCGCTGCGTCAGCCTTCTGCCGAGGTTCGCGCCGATGGGCAGACAGGCAAACACCGCCAAAAGCACGACGCGCCACGCGCCGCTCCAATAATACTTCGCCGTCGCGTCGAGGAGCTTCCCCGTGCCGAACATCCGCCCCAGCAGGGTAAATGCCGCCTGCGGGGAGGGCGAGAAGAAGAACACCCAGCCGATCACGACGCACAGCAGCGTCAGCAAATGCCGCACCACGTTCGGAACATGCTCCAGCAAACGCCGCAAGACCAGCTTTTCCAGCACCAGCAGCACGCCGTAGTACACGCCCCAGAGGAGGAAGCACGCGCCCGTGCCGTGCCAAATGCCGGTGAGCAGCCAGACGGTCATGAGATTCAGCGCCGTGCGGAGGCTGCCGCGCCGACTGCCGCCCAAGGGGATGTACACATACTCGCGGAACCACGCGCCGAGCGAGATATGCCAGCGCCTCCAAAATTCTGCCACCGTACCCGAGAGATAAGGGTAGTCAAAGTTCTTTTCGACCTTGAAACCGAATATCCCCGCCAAGCCGATCGCCATATCGGAGTAGCCGCCGAAGTCGAAATAGAGCATCAGCGAATAGCAGATCGCGCACAACCACGCGCCCGCCGCAGAGAGGGACGCCGCAGGCAGTGCGCTTAGGGCATAAAAGGTCGTGCCCAGTGTGTTGGCGATCAGGACTTTTTTGGCAAGTCCGATCAAAAAAAGCCGTGCGCCGCCGCCGAACCTCTCCCATGAAAAGGGATGGTCTCTTAGCTGCGCCTCCATCTCGGCATAGCGCACGATGGGACCCGAAACAAGCTTCGGGAAAAAGGTCACATACAGCCCGAAGTCAATGATATTCTTTGCCGCAGGCGCTTTCCCGCGATAAATATCAAAGAGGAAGGACAAAAGGGAGAAGGTAAAGAAGGATATTCCGATCGGCATCGGCAGGTTCCTCCCGCCGAGCAGCGCCGCGCCGTACTTAAAGAAGCACAAGAGGAGCAGATTCAGAACCACCGAGCAGGTCAGAACGCACCGCGCCGCGCCCTTTTTCTGCGCCCGCTGCAAAAGTCCAAGCTCGCGCCCCGTAAAGTAGTTGAACGCCACACTGAGCGCCAACAGCAGAAGATAGCTCGGCTCCCCCCAAGCGAAAAACACGAGACTGCAAAGCAGCAGCACCGCGTTTTTGATCCTGTGCGGTGCGATAACATACAAAAGCAAGCTTATCGGCAGAAAGCCGAAAACAAAATACAGATTCCCGAACGACATCTCCATCCCCCTGATAATAACTCTGTAGGGCGGGGACATGTCCCCGCCGGTGCAGGAACCACCAACTGCGTACAAATCTATTCGTCTGTACCGTCTGCCGTTTCCACGGTCGGCACGCCGAGTTGGCGTGCCCTACGGTTCCAGAACACAGCCCTCCGTAGGGCGCGCACCCGCAAGGGGTATGCCGCATCCGTAACGCTCCTTCGTCGCGAACGGCTGCGCTAACGACCCCGGCGCGCCGGTGCAGGAACTACCGGCTGCGTATAGGCTCCTTCGTTTGCACCGCCAATTGTCTCCCGACCTACGCCATCCTACAGTGCATCCAAAAATGCCTGCCGAATTGCCTGTGCGTTCACGCCGACGGCAAACAGAATATAGTTGCCGCGCACCTCCGTGACCGCGTTATTGTTCAGCAGCGCCGTCTGCTCGACGCCGTAGCCGTCAAAGCTCTGCTTTTGGGCGGCAAGGCGGGCTGCAATCGCCGCCTCTATGGTCTCCGCCTGCGCGGTATCCTTCAGTTTGACCAATAACAACTCCTCCACGCCCATATTCGAGGCGGGATAATAGAGCACGATCTCTGCGTAATCCGAGGGATTCAGCCCATAGAGTCTGCGGAGCATACGCTCATCCGCCTTTTGCGCCTCGCCCTCCAAAAGCTGTGGCGCGGTGACGGCTTCCAGTTCCTCTAAAGAAGTATTCGTCTCGGGCGCACTGCCTACCATGAAGATCAGCAATAATACCGTTATGGCGGCAAGCGCGATCCGCGCAAGCTCAAGAAAGCTCAGTTTCCATTTCATCTCTTATAATCCCCACGATCAAATTTCTCGCCCAATAGGGGTAAAACTCCGGACGCACATGGATCCCGTCCGGCTGCCAGTAATTCGCATAGGTCTCGCAGATCTCGGTGTTGTCCACAAAGATCACGCCATTCTCCGCACACGCCTCCGCAATGGCGGCGCTGAAATCCGGGATCTGATACCACTTCGAGCTAAGCTCAAACGCGGGATCCCGCGCCGGCAGGATGGAGCTGACGACAATGACGGCGTCGGGCAGGTTCTCCCGCAGATCGGCAATGTAGTCCAGCAGGTCTGCGACATATTCCTCCTTCGTGTTCCAAATGCCGATGCTGACATCGTTCAGACCGTAGCAGAGGAAGATATATTTCGGCTGCAGGGCGACAATCTCGCTCATATGCCAGCCGATCTTCAAAATCGTATCGCCGCCCCCTGCAAGGACGCGGCTCTTTTCCAAAAAGTCATAGTAGTAAAATCCGACGGCGCGGGAATCGCCCAAGATCACATAATCATGGAACTCACCCCAGATGTCCGTTTCGCCGCTCTCGATTGCCTCGATACGCGCCTCATATTCCGCACGGCGTTCGGCGCGCAGGCGTTCCCGTTCCTCCTCGGCGCGCTGTTCCTCTTCGAGACGGCGGCGTTCCTCCTCCTCGCGGCGGCGCTGTTCCTCACGCTCGCGCAAAAACACATCTACCTCGGCAGGATCCTTTTGTTCCTGCGCTTCTAAGTAAGCAAGCCCTGACGCCGTATCCGCGCCGCTCGCCTTCGCCGGTCGGACGGTCAGAAACACCCACGCAGCCACGACCGCAAGCGCCAAGACCGCCAGCAGCGCCGCCAAAACGCCATGCTGTTTTTTCGTCCGCATTCTTGCCGCCTCCCCTCGCGCTTTCTCCCTATATTTTGATGGTTTTCGAACGGGATTACAACAACAATTTGTAACCGTTCCGAAATTTTGTCGAATCATGTAATACTTAAAACCGATTAAAATATTCATTTCAATCGGTTTTCAACGCCGTACCGGCGTTGCA
>JAEDOK010000135.1 GCA_016302005.1 Oscillospiraceae bacterium
GAATATCCGCTTTGGTAACAGAGAAGTCGCAGTCTGTGATCGTTCCCGTTTCCTTATCAAAATAGATATTTCCGCCCTCGACGGGATAGGCGATGTCCGTTTCCGAATAAGCAGACACGGACGCGATGCTCCATGTGCCGCAGAGAAGCGCACAGATCAATAACAGGGACAGTATTCTTTTTTTCATGTATCCTTCACCCTTTCTGTGGCAAAATCATACTCGCCACAGGTTTATAATATAACAACCTTTCGTTGTTGTCAATAACTAAATATTAGATTTATCATTCAATCCGAAAAGTTGTTAACATGGGTATGAGGTGAAGAAAATGGTTGAAAAATTGAAGCTGCTCCGTTGGGAGCATGGCGTCAGCCAGCGTGAGGTCGCGGAGGCGGTGGGGGTCAGTCAGCAGTCCATCAACAAATACGAGAATCACGCCGTGGAGCCGGATATCGCAACGCTGATTGCATTGGCGGATTATTTTCATACCTCTGTTGACTATTTGATCGGAAACACGGAGATCAACCGTATCATCGAGCCGATAGCACCGGGTGACCTGAATGAAGAAGAAGCAGTGTTGATCTCGCAATGGCGCAAGCTAAATGAGAAAGAGCGCGAAAGCCTGCGCATGGTGATTGCAAACTATATAGAAGGAAAGTAAACCAGCCAACAAGAGCATTTCTTTGATGCGCCTGTGGAGCGGGGACATGTCCCCAATGGTGTAGGAACTTCCATTTGAAAGTGCTGCACAAGATTGCCACGACCGGTGTGCGCACCGGTCTCGCAATGACAGATTAGGGTAGCTTCTTCCATGTCATTGCCATGAAACTCTCTGTAGGGCGGGGACATGTCCCCGCCGTCCGCGCAGCGGCAGACGGTACAGACGAGCAGGTTTGTACACACTCGGTAGTTCCTACACCGGCGGGGACATGTCCCCGCCCTACGGGAGTACGCATACACATGATTAGATCCTTTACTCAAAAACGATTGCAGACTCTTTCAAATGAACGAGTCTGCAATCGTTATATATTTTATTCTTTCGTCACGATGGCGATATGCACATCGTCGAGCTGCTTTTGCTCTACGACAGAGGGGGCACCCATCATCAGGTCCTGTGCGTTCTTGTTCATCGGGAACGGAATGACCTCGCGGATGGAGTCCTCGCCGGCGAGCAGCATGACCATGCGGTCAACGCCCGGGGCGATACCGGCATGGGGAGGCGCGCCGTAGCAGAATGCGTTGTACATTGCCGGGAACTTCGCCTTGACATCCTCCTCGCCCAAGCCCACCAGCTCAAAGGCACGGATCATGATCTCGGGATCGTGGTTACGGACGGCACCGGAGGACAGCTCCACGCCGTTGCAAACCAGATCGTACTGATAGGCGTAAATATCCAGCGGATCCTTCTCATTGAGCGCCTGCATACCGCCCTGCGGCATGGAGAACGGATTGTGGCAGAATTCCAGCTCGCCGGACTCCTCGCCGATCTCGTACATCGGGAAATCAACGATCCAGCAGAACTCATAGCGCTCCGCGTCCATGTGACCCTCGACCTGCATGCCGAGGAGCTTGCGCAGGACGCCTGCGGTCTTGACGGCGGCGTTATACTTGCCCGCTGCCAGCGCGACAAAGCAGCCCTTGCTCAGTCCAAGCTTTTCAACGACCGCGTCCTTATGCTCCGCAACAAACTTCGAAATACCACCGACCAACTCACTGTTCTCATCCAGACGGAACCAATACGCCTTGCCGCCGGAGAGCATCTCCGCGTCGGCGCAGAGCTTGTCGATAAATTTGCGGGTCTTGGTGAAATTCGGCACGACGACTGCCTTGACGGTCTGCCCCTCGAACGGCGCAAAGCCGCAATCCGAGAGTGCTTCCGTCGCGTCGGTCAACTCGAGGTCGATGCGCAGGTCGGGCTTATCGGAGCCGTAGCGATCCATCGCGTCGCGGTAGGAGATGCGGCGGAAGGGCGCGGCGGACGCTGCCTTGTACTTACCGTACTTCGTAAAGATGGGCGGCAGAACATCCTCCAAAACGGCGAACACATCGTCCTGCGTGGCAAACGCCATCTCCATATCGAGCTGATAGAACTCGCCAGGGCTGCGGTCGGCGCGGGCGTCCTCATCGCGGAAGCAGGGCGCGATCTGGAAATAACGGTCAAAGCCGGAGGTCATCAGGAGCTGCTTGAACTGCTGCGGCGCCTGGGGCAGGGCGTAGAACTTGCCGGGGTGATTTCTCGCGGGCACGAGATAGTCGCGCGCGCCCTCGGGAGAGGAGCTGGTCAAAATCGGCGTGGTGATCTCCAGGAAGCCGTGCTCCGTCATGCTGCGGCGCAGGTCGGCAACGACATTGCAGCGCAGAATGATGTTCTTCTTGACCTCCGGATTGCGCAGGTCGAGATAGCGGTACTTCAGGCGCTGGTTCTCGTCCGCCTCCTTTGAGCGGTTGATCTCAAAGGGCAGGGAGTTATAGCGGCAGCGGCCGAGGATCTCGATCTTCTCCGGCACGACCTCGATCTCGCCGGTGGCAATTTTCGGGTTCTTGCTCGTGCGCTCGCGTACCACGCCGGTCACGGAGATCGTCGATTCGCGGTTGATGGGCTTGATGACCTGCATCATTTCCTCGCTCTCAATGACGACCTGCGTCGTGCCGTAGAAGTCACGCAAAACGACGAACGCCAAATTCGCGCCGACCTCGCGGACATTTTCCATCCAGCCCGCCAGTGTTACGGTCTTACCCGCGTCAGACAGCCGCAGCTCGCCGCAGGTATGTGTTCTTCCTTGTGTCATGGTTCTTTCCCCCAAATTTATTTCTCTATGATCACGGTGTCGTCAGACATCGCGGAGATTCCGTCATGGATCAGCTTTGCCGCGTCTTCGGCAGGCAGGCTGACCTGTTCGCCCGTGCGCAGATTCTTGACCGAGCAGACGCCCTGCGCGATCTCATCCTCCCCTAAGAAGACGACATAGGGTATCCCCAGCTTGTCCGCGTAGGACATTTTCGCCTTGAATTTCTTCTGCTCGGAGTAGATCTGCGTGCGGATGCCCGCGTTGCGCAGCTCCGTCGCGAGGCGCACAGCGGCGGAGACATCCTCCGTCATCGGCAGCAGCAGGCAGTCGGCAGGCGCGGTCGGCAGGTTGGGATTGAGCATTCCCTGCTCCCCAAGGACATAAAACAGGCGGGTCAGACCGATGGAGATACCCACGCCCGGGAGCTGACGGTCGGTATAATACTCCGCAAGGCTGTCATAGCGCCCGCCGGAGCAGACCGAGCCGATCTCGGGATGGTCGAGCAGGGTCGTCTCATAGACCGTGCCGGTGTAATAGTCCAAGCCGCGTGCAATGGTCAAATCGACGGCAAAATTCTCCTCCGGCACGCCGAAGGCGCCCAAATACTTCACAACGGCAGTCAATTCAGAAAGTCCGAGATCAAACACTTCGTTCTTTCCCTGCCAGTCGGCAAGCTTTGTCAGCACTTCGGCATTCGTGCCTTTGATCGCAATGAAGCGAAGGATTTCGTCCGCCTGCTCCTGCGTCAAGCCGCAGTCTTCAAGCAAAACAGTGCGCACCTTGTCAGCGCCGATCTTGTCCAGCTTATCCACCGTGCGCATAATGTCGCCCGACTTTTCCGTCAGACCCAGCAGGGCGTAGAAGCCGTTTAAGAGCTTGCGGTTATTCACGCGGATGACAAAGCGTGTCAGCCCCAAACGGCGGAAGATCGTGTAGATGATGGACGGGATCTCCGCCTCGTTGAGAATGTCGAGCTTGCCGTCGCCGATGATGTCGATATCCGCCTGATAAAACTCGCGGAAACGCCCCCGCTGCGCCCGTTCGCCGCGATAGACTTTGCCAATCTGATAGCGGCGGAAGGGAAAGCTCAACTCTCCGGCGTGCAGGGCAACATATTTTGCCAGCGGGACGGTCAGGTCAAAGCGCAGGG
>JAEDOK010000015.1 GCA_016302005.1 Oscillospiraceae bacterium
CCACCTTGCCAAGGTGGAGGTAGCGAGTTCGAGCCTCGTCACCCGCTCCAAAAAAATAAGGAACGCCGTCGCGTTCCTTGTTTCATATCTGGTGCCGTGGCCAAGTGGTAAGGCAAAGGTCTGCAAAACCTTCATTCCCCAGTTCAAATCTGGGCGGCACCTCCAAAACCCGAACGCATCAGCGTTCGGGTTTTTTAAAATTTGTGCAGGTGATATTGCAATACTTGACACAGCTGTGTATAATAATTATAATGTAGCGAAATCTATCCCGCATCTATGGGTTTTATGCGCGCTTTATCCCCAAAAATGCACAGACGGAGGAATGCGTATATGGCTGAGCGGATTACCAGTAATCAGAATGCCTTGTTGCGGCATATTCGAAAACTACAGACCTCGCGCGCTTATCGGGAGGAGTGCGGTGAGTTTGTTGCTGACGGCTTTAAGCTGCTCGAGGAAGCGGTGAAGTGGTATCCGCACATAAAGACAGTTGTCGTTTCCGAGGGTGAGATGCTGCCCGCCCTTCCTGCGGAGGTGCGTATTGCGGAGGTTCCGGAGTCGCTGATGCAGAGCCTTTCCACCATGAAAACGCCGCAGGGCGTGATTTTTACCTGCGCGCTTCCGAGACGTAAAGCGGCGGAGATTGCGGGCGGGATGCTCCTGCTCGACCGTATCCAGGACCCGGGTAATCTCGGCACGATTTTGCGCACGGCGGATGCCTTCGATGTGCCCGTGCTGCTGACGAACGGGTGTGCGGATCCGTTTTCGGAAAAAACCGTCCGTGCCTCGATGGGAGCGGTGTTCCGCACCGTGCCGCAGAGCGCGGAGCTGGAGGATATTCTGCTTACGTGTAAAACGCGCGGGATACGTGTTACGGCGACGGCCCTCTCGGACAGCGCGACAGAGATCTGTCAGGCGGATATTCGAAACGATCTTGTCGTGATCGGCAGTGAAGGGCAGGGAATCTGCGCCCGTTTGCTGCAAGCCTCCGACCGGCAGATCATCATACCGATGCAGCCTCGCTGCGAATCGCTCAATGCAGCGGTCGCGGCGGCAATTGCCATGTGGAATATGAAATATTGATCAGATCAAAGACAACATACGAAAAGAGAGATAGCGATGTTGGAGCATTGGATTTGGCTGTCCACACGAAAAGGGATCGGCACCCGCGGACGCGCCGCGCTTTTGCAGCTATACGGCACGGCGGAACGCATTTACGAGCTGCGCGAATCAGACTATCTGCAAACGGAGGGCTTTGAGCGCCGCTGGCTGGAGGGATTGAACGACAAATCACTGGAGCAGGCGCGGTGCATTTTGGTCGAGTGTGACGACAAAGGCATTGAGCTTTTGACCTATGCGGACGAGGACTATCCCAACCGCCTCAAGAATATACCGGATCCGCCTGCGCTGCTTTACTATAGAGGAAAGCTGCCGCTCTTTGACGAGGAGGCGGCGATTGCCGTGGTCGGCTCACGGCGGTGCAGCGCCTACGGGCTGCTGCATGCAAAGCAGTTCGGCAGGCTGATCGCCATGAGCGGCGGCGTGGTAGTTTCCGGCGGTGCGCGCGGGATCGACACGATGGCGCTGAGCGGTGCGCTGGATTCAACCGTGCCGGTTGTCTGCGTGCTCGGCTGCGGCGTGGATGTGGTTTATCCCCGCGAGAACCATGCACTGTTTCGGGAGATCATGCTGCACGGCTGCCTGATGAGCGAATACCCGCCGGGCACACCGCCGGATCGCGCAAACTTTCCGGCACGCAACCGTATCATCAGCGGACTTTCCCTCGGCGTGCTGGTCGTGGAGGCACCGGAGAAAAGCGGCGCGCTGATTACGGCGCAGTGCGCTTTGGAGCAGGGGCGGGATGTGTTTGTGATCCCCGGGAATATCGGCTCAAAATTCTGTGAGGGCAGCAATCGGCTGCTCCGTGAGGGCGCGTGTATGGTCGAAAACGGCTGGGAGGTGCTGCGCGAGTATCAGTTCCTCTATCCGGACAAAATTGCGGACGGCCGCGCCAAGGAGGAGATGCGGCGCATCTATCAGGTGCGGTTTCAAAAGGCAATGCCGGTTTACTCACCCGTGATCTTTCCGGACGGATGCGACAAAAAAGTCGTTGACATTCCGGCAACAAAGCATTATAGTGACGAAAAAGAGACGAACACGGCGCTGACGGAGGACGAACATCTCGTTCTGGAAAAGCTGACGGACGAACCGCAATATGCCGATGTGCTTGTAGCGGCTACCGAGCTGCCGACCCAACGGGTAATAGCGGCATTAACGCTGCTGCAGATCAAGGGGCTTGCAACCAAATCGTCCGGAAATTGCTATCAGCGAAAATCTTTCTGAAATCGGAGGTCCCTGCATGGCAAAGGGGAAAAATTTAGTCATTGTGGAATCGCCCTCCAAGGCGAAGACCATTGGAAAGTATTTGGGTCCCGAGTATCGCGTGGAGGCGTGCATGGGGCATTTGCGCGACCTGCCGAAGAGTACGATGGGCGTCGATATCGAGCATGATTTTACGCCGGAGTACCGCCCTATGGCGGGCAAGGAAGCGATCATCTCGGAATTGCAGTCTGCCTCAAAAAAGGCAAGCTTCGTTTATTTGGCAACCGACCCTGACCGCGAGGGGGAGGCGATCTCGTGGCATTTGAAGCAGCTGCTTGACATCTCCGATGAGAAGGCAAAGCGCGTGACCTTCAACGAGATCACAAAAAACGTTGTGACGAAGAGCATCGAGCAGCCGAGAGATATTGATTATAACTTAGTCGATGCCCAGCAGGCGCGCAGGATCTTGGATCGGATCGTCGGCTATCAGCTCAGCCCGCTGCTTTGGAAAAAGGTGCGCAGGGGTCTTTCCGCCGGACGCGTGCAGTCGGTCGCGACCCGTCTTGTTGTCGAGCGGGAGCGCGAGATCGAGGCATTTGTGCCGAAGGAGTATTGGACGCTGGATGCCCTCCTTCGCTGCGTGGACAAGCCTGGCAGCTTTACCGTCCGCTATTACGGCGAGGGAAAGAAGCGCGAGCTGCACAGTGAGGCGGAGGTCGATGAGATCATCCACGACGTGACGGGGAAGGAGTTCACCATTTCCGGCATTAAGCGCACGGAAAAGCGCCGCAATCCGACGCCGCCGTTTATTACTTCAACACTTCAGCAGGAGGCGTCGCGCAAGCTCAATATGACCCCGCGCCGCACCATGGCGGTGGCGCAGCAGCTCTATGAGGGCGTGGATATCACCGGCGAGGGCACAGTCGGCTTGATCACATATATGCGTACCGACTCGCTCCGCCTGTCTGAAGAGGCGCTTGCTGCCGCAAAGGAGTTTATCATCGGGCGCTACGGCGCGGCGTATTACCCGGGGGAACCGCGCCGCTATCGGGCGAAGTCCGGCGCGCAGGATGCCCACGAGGCGATCCGTCCGAGCAATGTCGCGCTCGACCCCGAGACGATCAAGGGCGACCTGACGCGGGAGCAATATCGGCTGTATAAGCTCATTTGGAGCCGATTTGTCGCCTGCCAGATGGCTGACGCACGCTATGACGCGGTGCAGGTCGATACGGTCTGCGCGGGACATATTTTCCGCGCCACGGACCAGATCATGAAGTTTGCCGGCTTTACCGCGCTATATGAAGAAGGGCGTGACGACGAGGCGGAGGAGAAGGGAAGCGGGCTGCCCGACCTAAAGGGCGATGAGCGTCTGCTTGCCGAGAGCACCAAAAAGGAGCAGCACTTTACCATGCCGCCCGCACGCTATACTGAGGCGACCCTTGTCAAGGCGATGGAGGAGCGCGGCGTCGGCAGACCCTCGACCTATGCCTCGATCGTCGCGACGATACAGGACAGAGAATATGTTCTGAAAAAAGAAAAACGTCTTGCGCCGACGCCCCTCGGCATCGTCGTGACCGACCTGATGCTTGCCCATTTCAACGATGTGATCGATGTGGAATTCACGGCGAATATGGAGCATCAGTTAGACGAGGTCGAAGCGGGCAAGGTCAACTGGAAGCGTGTTCTGCACGACTTCTATTCCGATTTCCACCGCGAAATGACGGAGGCAGAGCAGGCGCTTGACGGCAAGCGTATCAAGGTGCCGGACGAGGAGACCGACGAAATCTGCGAGCTGTGCGGCAGGCGCATGGTCATCAAGAGCGGACGCTTCGGGCGCTTCCTTGCCTGCCCGGGCTTCCCGGAATGCAAAAACACCAAGCCCCTCGTTGAGCGTATGCCGGGCCGCTGCCCGAAGTGCGGCAGCACGATCCTCAAGCGCAAGTCAAAGAAGGGCTATGTCTATTATGCATGTGAGCGCGGCGCGGAGTGCGGTTTTATGACATGGGACGTCCCGACGGCAAACGATTGCCCGTCGTGCGGACAGACCCTCTTTAAGAAATCAGGCAGAGGGCAGATGAAGCCTTTCTGCATCAATGAGAATTGTAAGGAATTCCTGCCGGAGGAGAAACGCGGCTACAAGCGCCGTATGCCGAAGGCGACCACGGAGACAGTCGAGACGGCGGAGGAGCTGGCACCTGCGGAGCAGAAGCCGGAAGAGAAGAAAAGAACCAAAAAAACCTCCGCAAAGTCTACAAAAGCCAAAGGAACGAAGAAAGCATGACAGAAGTGAAAGTGATCGGCGCGGGACTTGCCGGCAGCGAGGCGGCGTGGCAGTTGGCGCAGCGCGGCTTTCAGGTCAGTCTCTCTGAGATGAAGCCTGCGAAAATGACGCCTGCGCATCATTGCGCGGACTTTGCCGAGCTGGTCTGCTCCAATTCCCTGCGCGGGGACCGGCTGGAGAACGCGGTGGGGCTTTTGAAGGAGGAGCTGCGCCGTTTGGACAGCCTGATCCTCTCCTGCGCAGACGCAACGCGCGTCGAGGCAGGCGGTTGCCTTGCCGTTGACCGCTACGGCTTTTCCGGCATGGTGACGGAGAAGCTGAAAAATCACCCGAATGTCACGGTGATCTCCGAGGAGGTCACGCATGTTCCGGAGGGACCTGTCATCATTGCCACCGGTCCGCTGACCTCGGACGCCATGAGCGAGGCGATCGCCGCGTATTTCGGGCAGACGGATTATCTGCATTTCTTTGATGCCGCCGCCCCGCTTGTAACGCTGGACTCCGTGGATATGGAGCACGCGTGGTATGCCTCGCGCTATGACAGGGGCAGCACGGATTATATCAACTGCGCCATGTCCCGCGAGGAGTATACCGCCTTTGCGCAGGAGCTTGCAAAGGCGGAGGAGGCGGAGGTACACGGCTTTGAGGACAAAAATGTCTTTGAGGGCTGTATGCCCGTCGAGGTCATGGCGCGGCGCGGCGAGGATACCCTGCGCTACGGACCGCTTAAGCCAGTCGGTCTGAAGGATCCCGCGACGGGGAAGGAGCCTTATGCCGTGGTGCAGCTTCGCAGAGACAACGCGGCGGGGAATATCTATAATCTGGTAGGCTTCCAGACGCATTTGAAATTCCCGGAGCAGAAGCGCGTCTTTTCCATGATTCCCGCCCTGCATGACGCGGAATTCGTCCGCTACGGCGTGATGCACCGCAATACTTTCTTAAACTCCCCGCGGTTGCTCGACCGCACCTATGCCGACCGCCGCGATCCGATGGTCGCCTTTGCGGGACAGATGACGGGCGTGGAGGGCTATGTGGAATCCTGCGCCTCCGGCTATGTCGCGGCGGTGTCGATGGCGGCGAGGCTGCGCGGCGAGGAGATTCCCGACTTTACGCGCCTGACCGCAATCGGCGCGCTGGCGTATTATGTCAGCGACGAGTCCGTGACAGTGTTCCAGCCGATGAATGTCAACTTCGGCATTATCGCACCGCTCGAGCAGCGGGTGCGGGGAAAGGCAAATAAGAATCTTGCCATCGCGAACCGCGCACTGGCGCAGTTGGAAGCGATGAAAGAAAGGAACGAAATGAGCCATGAAGATCATCATTGACGCAATGGGCGGCGATCACGCGCCGGAACAGATCGTCGCGGGCGCATTACAGGCGGCGAAGGAGTTTGGAATTGAGCTTGTCTTGGTGGGACGCGGCGAGGAACTGCTTTCCTGCATGAAGGTGCTGGACTGGGATACGCTGCCCGCCGGTGTCGAGGTGGCAAACGCGGAGGATGTGGTCGATATGCACACGGAGCCTGCCGATGTGCTGCGTCTGCATCGCGGCTCCTCGATGGTCATGGGGCTGAAAATGCTCGCAGACGGCGGCGGCGACGCGTTCATCTCCGCCGGAAGCAGCGGCGCACTGCTCACCGCTTCGACGCTTTTGGTCAAGCGCATCCGCGGTATCCGACGCGCTGCGTTCGCGCCCCTGCTCCCGATCGGCGGCGGCACGATCATTGTTGACGCGGGCGCGAACAATGAGTGCACGCCGGAATACCTGCTGCAATTCGGTTGCATGGGTTCCTTTTACGCAAGGAAAGCGCAGCACAAGGAGAATCCGCGTGTTGCGCTGTTGAACAACGGCTCTGAGGAGTCCAAGGGCGACGCGCTGCACCGCGAGGCGTATCAGCTTCTGAAAAAGGCGGACGAGAGCGGAATCATTCACTTTATCGGCAACATCGAGGCACGGGACGTTCCGGACGGCGGCGCGGATGTCATTGTGGCGGACGGCTTTTCCGGCAATGTTTTGCTCAAAAGCATTGAGGGAACGGCGCTCTATATGTCGAAGCTGATGAAGGAGATGTTCATGCGCAGCACGCTCTCCAAGGTCGGTTACCTGTGCTGCAAAAAGGGCGTGAACCATATCAAGCAAATGATGGATTACCGCGAGGTCGGCGGCTCCATCGTCCTCGGCATCGGCAAGCCCGTCATTAAGGCGCACGGCTCGTCCGACGCCCGGGCGGTCAGAGGCGCGATCAGACAGGCGATTGCAGCAGTGGAGAGCGGCTTTTGCGAGGAGATTCGCGCGAATGTCGCCGCAATGACCCTACCGCGGGAGGAATCGCATGAAGCTTGAAGAAGCCCTCGGCTATACTTATCAGGATAAAACGCTCCTGCAAATGGCGCTGTCGCACAGCTCCTATGCCAATGAGATGTTCAAGGACAATCTGCACAGCTATGAGCGGCTGGAGTTTCTCGGAGACTCTATCCTCGGCTTTGTCACGGCGGATTACCTTTACCGCACCTTCCCTACAAAGCACGAGGGTGAGCTGACGCGTATCCGCGCGGAGCTGGTGTGCGAAAAGAATCTCTCGGAGATTGCCGAGCGGCTGCACTTGGGCGACTATCTGCTGCTCGGTCACGGAGAGCAGCAGGGCGGCGGACGCCATCGCAGCGGCACACTCTGCGACGTGATGGAGTCTTTGATTGCAGCCGCCTATTTAGACGGCGGCTTCGAAGCGGCGCGCGGCATCATTGAGCGCCTGATTCTGCCGAAGCTGGCGCAGTCGCCGAAGTCGCAGGACTATAAAACGAAGCTGCAGGAGCTGGCGCAGCGCAAAAAGGATCAGACGCTGCAATATGAGCTGATCTCGGAGCGCGGGCCGGATCACTGCAAGGAATTTGCCGTGCGCGTCCTGCTGAACGGAACACCGGTCGGGCAGGGCATCGGTTCCAGCAAAAAACGCGCTGAGCAGGCAGCCGCAGCGGAGGCGATCCGGCTGCTGTTCCCTAATGAATGATTCTGACTGTGAAAAACAGTCAGAATTTTTTCTTTGTACGCAGAAAAAGCGCTTTCCGCTTGCAATTTGCCATAATATTTGGTACAATACCTTATTGAAAATACAATAGGAGCATTCTGTCAATGTATCTGAGACAACTGGAAATACAGGGCTTCAAATCCTTCCCGGATCGGACGGTCATCAGCTTCGGACATGATATCACCGCAATCGTCGGGCCGAACGGCAGCGGAAAATCGAATATCTCCGACGCGATCCGCTGGGTCATGGGCGAGCAGAACTCTCGCTCTCTGCGCGGGCAGAAGATGGAGGACGTCATCTTCGGCGGTACGGAAAAGCGTGCGCAGGTCGGCTTCGCGGAGGCAACGCTGGTTTTGGATAATTCCGACCGCGCTATCCGATATGACGCGGACGAGCTGATGATTACCCGCAGGTATTATCGCTCCGGTGAAAGCGAATACTACATCAATAAGCAGTCTGCCCGTCTGCGCGACATTAACGAATTATTTATGGATACAGGCCTCGGACGGGAGGGATACTCGAATATCAGTCAGGGACGTATCGACGAGATCCTGTCTGTCAAAAGCACGGATCGCCGCGAGATCTTTGAGGAGGCGGCGGGCATTTCGAAATACCGCCATCGCAAGGAGGAGACGGAGCGCCGTCTTGCCAACACCGAGGATAATTTACTCCGCATCGGAGATAAAATTTCCGAGCTGGAATTACAGGTTGAGCCACTGCGTGAGCAGTCGGAAAAGGCAAAGAAGTTCCTTGCTTACCGCGATGAACTGAAGGGCTTTGAGGTGGCGCTGTGGCTGCACACGCTGGAAAAGCTGAGCGCAACGGCACGCAAGGCGGAGGAGGACTACCATTCCGCCGCGTTTATCCTTCAGCAGGAGCATACTGCCTTAGATCAGCTCTATGTGACTGCCGAGACGCTGACCTTTGATCTGCACAACCGCGATGCACAGATTGACGTCCTACGCGAACAGATCGCGCAGGCGGATGCGCAGACGCAGGCGGTGCAGAGTGCGCTCGCCGTGCTGCGCACGAACAGCGAAAACTGCCTTGCCAATATCGCCCGCGTCAAAGCGGAGCTTGATGAGCAGGACACGAGAAGCGGCGGTATCACGGAGCAAATCGCTGCATTGGAACAGCGCGTTGAGGAGATCGTACAGGAGGCGCGAAAGCTTTCCGAAAAGCTCCAAAGCGCGGAAGCCGAGGGAAAACGCCTGGCCGACTCGGCAGACGGCATGACGAAGCGTTATCTCGAGCTGCGCAACCGACAGGAGAGCCTGCGAAGCGAGCTTTCCGCAAGAAATGCCGATTTGACGGCGGTTGTGAATTCTCTTTCCCAAAGCGAAGAACGCAGCGCACAGGTGACTTCGGATTGCGCAGCAGCCGCCGCCCGCAGAAGCGACGCGGAGACGCGCCTTGCAAACGCGAGAAAAGCACTTGCCGAGGCGCAGGAGGAGATCACCGCCTGCAACAATACCATTCAAGGCTACCGCCTGCGCAGCAAGGCACGGACGGAAAAACGCGACAGCCTGCAAAAGCAGGTCACGGAAAAGACGGTCGCGCTGCAAACCACAATTTCGCGCTTAAAGCTCTTTGAGGAGATGGAGCGCGAATATGAGGGCTTTTCCAAGGCGGTGCGCGTCGTGATGCAGCAGAGTGCGAAGGGCTATTTGCGCGGCATCTACGGACCGGTCTCCAAGCTGATCCGCACCGACGACCGCTACACCGTCGCCATTGAGATCGCACTTGGCAGCGCCATGCAGCAGATCATCGTGGCGGACGAGCAGGCGGCGAAGGCTGCCCTTCAATATCTCAAACGCAACGATGCGGGGCGCGCGACATGCCTGCCGCTTTCTGTCATGCGCGGTAAGGAGCTGAACGAACGCGGTGTGGAGAACTGCCGCGGCTTTGTCGGCGTTGCGGACACTTTGGTGCAGTGCGACGCGCTGTACCGTCCGACTCTTTCTTATCTATTGGGCAAAACCGTCCTCGCCGAGGATATGGATTCCGCCATCGCTATGGCGGATCGGTTCGGGCATCGGTTCCGTATCGTCACGCTGGACGGACAGGTCATTAACACCGGCGGCTCCATGACGGGCGGCTCGGTGTCCAAGGACGCCGGTATCCTATCCCGCGCAAATGAGGTCGAGCGGCTGAAAAAGCTGCAAAAGGATACGCAGGAGGAGCTTTCCTCCCTCAAAGCGGCGCTGACCGAAGCGGAGCGGCTTGCGCAGCAGGTCGAGTTTGAGCTTTCCACTGAAGTGGAGAAGCTGCGCACGGCGGAGGATAACGCCTTGCGGCTTTCCGGCGAGGAAAAACAGTATGCTGCCCTCTCCGGCGCCATCGGCGACGCCGTCGCTTCTTCAGAGAGCGAGCTGCGCGCGTTGGAGGAGCGGACAAAGACGGATTCCGCGCGGAAGAAGGCTTTGACGGAACAGATCGCGCAATTGGAGCGTCAAATCACCGAGACGGAGCAGGAGCTTTCTGTCGTCTCGGACGGGCAGAGCGTCGCGGCGGAGCAGAGCAATCGCCTGAGCGAACGCATGACTGCCATCCGTATGGACTCCGCAGCGTTGGAGGCGGAGCGGGCGACGGCGACCGATTCCATCAGTCACCTGCGCGGCTTGGAGCTTGCCATGCGCGGCGACCGTGCGCAGAAGATCGCGCTGATTGAGACTTATACCAAAGAAAACGAAGCGCTTCTGTCGCAGATCGCCCTGCGGGAGGAGGAACTGCAAAAGCAGTTGGACGAGGGGCAGCGGCAGCGTGAGGGCTTGAAAGCAGCGCTGGAGGAGCGTATGACCGTTGAGGCGCGAAAGACCGCAACCGAGAAGGAAGCGCAGAACAAGAGCCGTGATATCCTCAATATGGAGCGCGAGAGTGCCCGCCTCGAGGCAAAGAAGACCGCTGCCGAGATGGAGGAAAAGCAGATCATCGACAAGCTCTGGGAGTCCTACGAGCTGACGCGCTCCACCGCGCCCCAGGCGGCTGCGGAGATCGAGAGTGTTGCAGCGGCGCAGAAGCGCGTCGCGGAGCTGAAACGCAAGATCTCCTCTTTGGGCACACCCAACCTCGGCGCGATCGAGGAATTTGCCCGCGTGAATGAGCGCTATGAATATCTGACCGGGCAGCGGGACGACGTGCTGACCTCCAAGCGAGATTTGGAGGGCATCATCGGCGACATTACCAAGCAGATGACCGAGATCTTTGTCACGGAGTTTAAGAAGATCAATACCTACTTCGGGCAGACCTTTACGGAGATGTTCGGCGGCGGCAAGGCGTCGCTGGAGCTGGAGGATCCGAACGAGCCGCTGACCTGCGGCATTGAGATTCGCGTTCAGCCACCCGGCAAGCAGGTCAAGACCATTACGCTGCTCTCCGGCGGCGAAAAGGCATTTGTTGCCATTGCGCTGTACTTCGCGATATTGAAGGTGCGCCCGACGCCCTTCTGCATGCTCGACGAAATCGACGCGGCGCTGGATGACCGGAATGTTGAGCGCTTTGCGAGTTATATGCACGGCTTCAGCCAAAAAACACAGTTCATCGTGATTACCCACCGCCGCGGCACCATGGAGGCGGCGGATATGCTCTACGGCGTAACGATGCAGGAGCAGGGTATTTCGAAGATTCTGCATTTGGATCTGAATCAAATGGAGCAGCAGTTGGATATTATTACGGAATAACCTTCCGAACTATAGAGAAAATAGGAGAACGATATGGGATTTCTTGACAAGATCAAAAACGGCTTGAAAAAGACCAGAACCGCGATCGCGGCGACCCTCGGCGGGCTGTTTGACTCCTTCACCGGGGCAAACGAGGAATTTTACGAAGAACTTGAGGAGAGCATGATCCTCGCGGATATCGGTGTGGAGACCTCCACAAAGGTAGTCGAGCAGCTTCGGCAGCGGGTGAAGGAGCAAAAGCTGCGGGGTGCGGAGGAGATTCACAACGCCCTCAAGGACATCCTTGTTGAGACGCTGAATGTCGGCGATACCGTTTTGCATATCGGCACAAAGCCGTCGGTGATCCTCGTCATCGGCGTCAACGGCGTCGGCAAGACGACGACAATAGGTAAGCTGGCGCACAGCCTCAGCGCACAGGGCAAGCGCGTGCTGCTCTGCGCGGGCGACACCTTCCGCGCGGCTGCGGCGGATCAGCTCGAAATTTGGGCGAATCGCTCCGGAACGCAGATCGTGCGCCAGCATGAGGGCGCGGATCCCGCCTCCGTTGTCTTTGACGCGATTTCCGCGGCAAAGGCGCGCGGCACGGATGTGATCCTCTGTGACACGGCAGGCAGACTCCACAACAAGGCGAACCTGATGAATGAGCTGGGCAAAATTTCCCGCATCATCGACCGCGAGCTGCCAGACGCGGATAAAGAAGTTCTGCTCGTTCTCGACGGCACGACGGGACAGAACGGGCTATTGCAGGCAAAGCAGTTTAAGGAGATCGCGGGCGTAACGGCGATCGCGCTGACGAAGCTCGACGGCACGGCAAAGGGCGGTATCGTCATCGCCGTTGCGGACGAGCTGCAAATTCCCGTGAAGTATATCGGCGTGGGCGAGCAGATTGACGACCTGATGCCCTTTGACGCGCGCAGCTTTGTGGATGCGCTGATTTAAGGAGGTCTTTCCTATGAGAAACGACGGCAGAGCCGCAGATGAAATGCGCAAGGTCAAGGCGACGCTCGGCTTTACGAAATTTGCCGAGGGAAGCTGCCTGATTGAAGTGGGAGACACGATGGTGCTTTGCAACGCGTCGGTGGAGGACCGCGTTCCGCCCCATGTGACCTCGGGCGGCTGGATCACGGCGGAATATTCCATGCTGCCCCGCGCAAACCGCGAGCGCAGCAAGCGCGACATTGCCAAATTAAAGCTCTCCCCGCGCAGCGCGGAGATTCAGCGTCTGATCGGCAGAAGCCTGCGCAGCGCAGTTGACTTGCAGGCGCTTGAGGGCTATACCATCACCGTAGACTGCGATGTGCTACAAGGTGACGGCGGCACGAGAACCGCCTCGGTCACCGGCGGCTTTATCGCCCTGACGCTGGCGTGCCGCAAGCTGCTCTCTGAGGGCAAGATAAAGACAATGCCCGTGCGCACCTATGTCGCGGGCGTTTCTGCCGGTATCGTGCGCAATGAGGCGATGCTCGACCTGTGCTATGAGGAGGATTCCCGCGCGCTGGTCGATCTCAACTGCGTCATGACGGCGGAGGGCGACATCGTCGAATTACAGGCGACGGGCGAGGGCAGACCCTTCTCCGTTGAGGAGCAGCGCAAGCTGGTCGCGCTTTGCAGAAAGGGCAATGCGCTGCTGACACAGATGCAGCGCCGCTGTTTGGGGGCTTTGGAATGAAAATTGTACTTGCAAGCAACAATGCGCATAAGCTGCAGGAGCTGCGCGCGATTTTGACGACCCTCGGCATGGAGGTCGTGGCGCAGCGGGATATGGGTATTACCGTGGAGCCGAACGAAAACGGCACCACCTTTGAGGAAAACTCATATATTAAGGCAAAAACCATTATGGACTGCTGCGGCCTTCCGACCATTGCGGACGATTCGGGTCTGATGGTGGACGCTTTGGACGGCGCACCCGGCGTCTATTCCGCGCGTTTCGGCGGAGAGCGCTGCCAGACTGACCGTGACCGTTTGGAATACCTTTTGGAGCTGATGAAGGCTGTTCCGGAGGAGCACCGCACCGCAAGGTTCGTCAGCGTGATTACCCTGTTAACACCGGAGGGAAAAAAGATCGTCGCAAGAGGCGAATGCCCCGGCACGATCCTGCACGAGCCCAAGGGTGAGAACGGCTTCGGCTATGATCCCGTGTTTTATGTGGCGGAGGCGGGCTGCACCTTTGCCCAGCTCCCCGCAGAGCAAAAGAATCGGATATCCCACCGCGCAAGAGCGCTTGCCGCCTTTGCGCAGCAGGTCAGGAAGGAGCAGGAAGATGCTGACAAGTAAACAGAGAGCGGAGCTTCGCGCTGAGGCAAATACCTTAGAGACGACACTGATGGTCGGTAAGGGCGGCATCACGGAGCGTGTGATCGCGGAAGCCGCTACGCAGCTGGAAGCGCGCGAGCTTGTCAAGGGTCGTGTACTGGAAGCCGCTCTATTAACGGCAAGAGAGGCGAGCGACGCACTGTGCGAGGCGCTGCACGCGGACGGCATTCAATGTGTCGGCTCGAAATTCGTCATTTATAAGAAGTCTGAGAAAAAGGCGCAGGAGGCGGCGCGTCAAGCCCGTTCTCTGCAAAAAAAGAATGCCAATCCCGTCCGTCGCGGCGCGCAGGAGCGCCGTCGTCAGGCGAAGGAGGCACGCGAAAAGCGGAATGAATATTTCCGTCAGGCGGCGATCCAAGCGGCAATCGACCGCAGAGCCGGTAAGAAATAAGAGAGAAGGCATAGAAAATGGCAAGGATCGGTATTTTTGGCGGGAGCTTTAACCCGCCGCATTTGGGGCATTTGTTGGCGGTGCGGGAGTTTCAGAGGGAGCTTGCGCTTGATCTTGTGCTGATGATCCCTGCCGCCGTACCGCCGCACAAGAAGCTGACGGAAAATTCTCCTTCGGCACAGCATCGGCTGGAAATGACACGCCTCGCTGCGCAAGAGCTTCCCGATACGCGGGTGCTTTCGCTGGAGCTGGAGCGCGAAGGGGAGAGCTATACCGCAGATACCGTGGAGGCGCTGCGCAGGGAGTATCCCCACGATGAGCTGTTTTTGCTGATGGGGACGGATATGTTTTTCTCCTTCGACGCATGGTATCAACCGCAGCGGATCGCAAAGGAAGTGACGCTTGCCGTAGCGCATCGGGATAAGGACGACACACAGCAGCTTCGAGCCTGCGGGGAACAGCTGCAAGAGCGCTTCGGTGCGAGAACGGTGTTCGTTGAGAACCGGTATCTTCCCCATTCCTCGACCTCCGTGCGCGCCATGGTGGCGTTTGACTGCGCGGAGAGCTACCTGCCGGCGCAGGTGCTTGCCTACATCCGCACGAATCGGCTCTATTATTGCGGGGAGGATCTAAAAAACCTTCCGTATACGAGGCTTTCCGAGGTCAGCCTGAGTCTGCATAAGGTAGCCCGCGTCGCCCACGCGGCAGGCTGCAGCGCGACTGCAAAGCGGCTTGCGCAGCAATACGGCGCAGATGTTACGGAAGCCGCCCGCGCGGGGATCCTGCATGATATTACAAAAGCGCTTAACGGGGAAGAACAGTTGAAATTGTGCGACAGATATGCTATAGTATTAGATAATTTTGAAAGGGAGAATCCAAAATTACTGCACGCAAAAACCGGCGCGATGATCGCGAAACAGATTTTCGGAGAAAATGATGCGATCTATGAGGCAATCTACTGGCATACGACCGGGAAGGCGGATATGTCCGTTTTGGAGAAGATCATCTATCTTGCGGACTATATCGAGCCGAACCGTGACTTTCCCGGCGTTGAGGAGCTGCGGACGCTGACGGCGCAAGGCCTCGACCTCGGACTGCGTCGTGGGCTGGAGATGTCAATCGCGCAGTTGAACGACAGAGGGCGCAAGATAGACAAAAACTCCCTTGCAGCCCTGCGCTTTCTGAAAGAAAGGATGCAAACGCAATGAAATTATATGGCAATAAAAAACGGCGCCCGAATTCTCAGAAGCCGCAGCCTCAGGCAGCGGAGTCTCAGCAGAAGGACACGGAGCTGAGACGGCAGACGGAGGAGCCGTGGCAGAGGGTTGAGGAGCCGTGGCGGCAGACGGAGGAGCCGTGGCAGAGGGTTGAGGAGCCGCGGCGGCAGACGGAAGAGCCTCAGCAGAGGGCTGAGAAAGCGCAGGCGCCGGAGTCGGAAACGGAGGAGGAGAGCGGCGGTCTCAGCGGAAGAACCAAGGCAATGCTCCTTTTGACGGCTGCGATCTGTATCTTTCTTTGCGCAACGGTGATGTGCCTTACGCTGATTTCCAAAAGCGCGGAGGCGTTGGTGATCCCGTCTGAGCAGGAGGCAAAGGAGCTTTCCTATGTTGTCAACTCCGTACAGCCCTCGTCGACCGAAGTCCCTGCGGATTATGAGGCGCCCGTCAGCCGCAATTACTCTGAGACCTTGAATATCCTGCTGATGAGTTGGGATGAGAAAAACGCGCAGACGGATACGCTTATGATTGCCTCTGTGCAGCTGAAAACAGGCGAGTTTGCGCTGCTGAGTATCCCGCGGGATACCTATATCGCGGGCAATTATGAGGTTCCCAAGATCAACCGCGTCTACGGCGAGGCGGATGACGGAAAGGATCGCGGCGTGAAGGCAACGCTTGAGATGGTCAAGAGCATGGTCGGCTTCGAGATTGATTACTATTTCGTGCTGGATGAGGCTTCTCTGACGGCTATGACCGATATGGTCGGCGGGGTGGACTTCACAGTTCCCGATACGCCCGATTATTCCGAGATCCCCGCCGGGAAACAGACGATTGACGGGAAAAAGGCAATGCAGCTTTTCTCCTATCGCGACGGCTATACGGATGTTGAAACCGAGCCTGCCGCCGTGCAGCGCGATTTTTTGCTTGCGCTGTTGGACGAGCTGCTGAAGGACCCTGACGCCTATGAGCAAAACGCGCAGAAGCTTGCCGAGGTGTCGGACACCGATCTGACGGCGGAAAATATCACGTATCTTGCTTATCTGCTTCAAAATGTGGATACGACTGCCGTGTTCAGCCGCGCCCTACCCGGCGGAGAGATAGAAATTGACGGTGTCACCTATTATGAGGTCGATCCTGAAGCGGCGATCGAGCTTTTGAACGCACATTTTAATCCGCTGAAGGCTGATTTGACGGTCTATGATGTCAACTTCCGTCAGGAGACGGGCGACAGCGGCAGCGGTGAATACGATCCCTATGGCTTTGGCGGCAATACTTCGAATAGCTCCGATGAAACAGAGGAGCCTACCGAGGATTCCACCGAAGACACCGACGCGCCGACGGAGGGACCCGATCCCACCGACCCGACAGATTCGACTGACGCGACGGATTCCTCGGATTCTACGGATGCAACGGAGGCACCGACCGATGCGCCTCCGGAGACGGATCCGCCTACGGAACCGCCTGTGACACCCGAAGAACCGTAAAGCAAACAAAAACCAATGCAGCCGGAGACGGCAGAACGGAGAAGATACTATGAACACACCGAGAGAAATCGCAATGTATGCCGCGAAGATCCTTGATGAGCGGAAGGGCTTGGGCATCAAGCTGCTGGAGGTCACAGATGTGACCAGCATCGCAGATTACTTCCTGATCTGCACCGGTACCTCGAATACCCATGTTAAGACGCTTTGTGACAGCGTGGAAGAGGCAGTCGCCGACGAGATGGGAGAGAAGCTGCTCCATCGAGAGGGACATCGCGGCGGGACATGGGTGCTGCTGGACTTCGGCTGTCTGGTCGTCCATGTTTTCACGAACGAAACGCGTGAGTTTTATGATTTGGAGCGCCTTTGGAACGACGCAAAGGAAGTTCCGCTGACATTTGAGGAATAAAAAGAGGGATAGTATGAAATACGATTTTACGGCCATCGAGCAGAAGTGGCACAAGATTTGGGAGGAGCAGGATCTCTACAGAGCGGAGACGGGGGCGGATAAGAAAAAGTTCTATGCCCTCATCGAGTTCCCGTATCCGTCGGGTGCCGGTCTGCATGTGGGACACGCCCGCCCCTACACCGCAATGGACGTGATCGCCAGAAAGCACCGTATGCAGGGCGAAAACGTCCTGTTCCCGATGGGCTATGACGCCTTCGGACTCCCCACGGAGAACTACGCCATCAAGAACCATATCCACCCTGCCATCGTCACGAAGAAAAACATCGAGACCTTCCGCTCCCAGCTCAAAGCCCTCGGCTACAGCTTTGATTGGGACAGAGAGATCAACACGACCGACCCGAGCTATTTTAAATGGACGCAGTGGATCTTCCTCCAGCTCTATAAGAACGGGCTTGCCTATAAGACGAAGATGCCCGTCAACTGGTGTACCTCCTGCAAGTGCGTGCTTGCCAATGAGGAGGTCGTGGAAAATGTCTGCGAGCGCTGCGGCAGTCCGGTCATCCGCAAGGAACAGAGCCAGTGGATGCTCCGCATCACGAAGTACGCCCAGCGTCTGCTCGATGACCTTGACGATGTGGATTTCATTGACCGCGTCAAGCTCCAGCAGCGCAACTGGATCGGGCGCTCCACGGGCGCGGAGGTGCGCTTTGCCAGCACGCTCGGCGACGATATCACCGTCTATACCACCCGCCCGGATACCCTGTTCGGCGCGACCTATATGGTGCTTTCGCCGGAACACGCGCTTGTGGAAAAGTGGATGGACAGGCTCGAAAACGCTGAGGAGGTCAAGGCATATCAGGCGGCGGCTGCCGCAAAGTCCGACTTTGAACGCACGGAGCTTTCCAAGGAAAAGACCGGCGTGAAGCTGGCGGGTGTAATGGGAATCAATCCGGTGAACGGCAAGCAGATTCCGATCTTTATCTCCGACTACGTCCTTTCCACCTACGGCACCGGCGCGATCATGGCGGTCCCCGCGCATGACGACCGTGACTGGGATTTCGCGAAGAAGTTCGGCTGCGAGATCATCGAGGTCGTCAAGGGCGGCAATGTCGATGAAGCTGCCTTCACTGACTGCGAAACAGGCGTGATGGTCAATTCTGACTTCCTCAACGGCATGAGCGTTGAGGAGGCAAAAAAGGCGATCATCGCGTATCTGACCGAGAAGGGCATCGGCGAGGCGAAGGTCAACTTCAAGCTCCGCGACTGGGTCTTCTCCCGCCAGCGCTATTGGGGCGAGCCGATCCCCATTGTCCATTGCCCGAAGTGCGGCACCGTCCCGCTCGACGAAAAGGATCTGCCGCTGCTCTTGCCGCAGGTGGACAGCTACGAGCCGACGGATGACGGACAGTCTCCGCTTGCCAAGATGACCGACTGGGTCAATACGACCTGCCCGTGCTGCGGCGGTCCCGCCAAGCGAGAGACGGACACCATGCCCCAGTGGGCAGGCTCGTCGTGGTACTATCTGCGCTATATGGACCCGCACAACGATCAGGCGCTTGCTTCGAAAGAGGCGCTGGAATATTGGAGCCCCGTTGACTGGTATAACGGCGGCATGGAGCATACCACGCTCCACCTGCTCTACAGCCGTTTCTGGCATAAGTTCCTCTATGATATCGGCGTCGTGCCGACCAAGGAGCCTTACGCAAAGCGCACGAGCCACGGCATGATTTTGGGCGAGGGCGGCATCAAGATGTCGAAATCCCGCGGCAATGTCATTAACCCCACCGATGTGATCGCGGAGTTCGGCGCGGACACGATGCGCACCTACATCATCTTCATCGGCGATTTTGAAAAGGCTGCCTCGTGGTCGTCTAATGCGGTCAAGGGCTGCAAGCGCTTCTTGGATAAGGTTTGGAATCTTGCCGAGACCGTGACCGATCATGAAACGGCATACAGCGCAAAGAACGAGGCGATTTTGCATAAGACTATCAAGAAGGTCACCTCTGATATTGATGCTTTGAAGGGCAACACCGCCCTTGCCGCTTTGATGACACTTTGCAGCACCTTGTCGGATAACGGCTGCAACGCCGCAGATCTGAAAACGCTCTTGCAGCTCCTCAGCCCGTTTGCGCCGCACATCTGCGATGAAATCTGGGAGCAGCACGGCTTTGAGGGCATCTGCTCGATCTCTGCTTGGCCGACCTATGATGAGGCAAAGTGCAAGGATTCTGAGATCGACATGGCAGTGCAGGTCAACGGCAAGCTGCGCGGGACGATCCATGTCGCGGCAGACCTCGACAACGACAGCGTCGTCGCCGCTGCAACCGCAGATGAAAAGGTCGCATCCTTCCTGAATCGCCTCGGCGGCAGCATCGTCAAG
>JAEDOK010000136.1 GCA_016302005.1 Oscillospiraceae bacterium
GAGCTTCCCACCAACCCGCAGGCGGGTGATGTGTATGTGCAGTATAAGGAGAACTATATTTGGACACCTGCAACGGGCGCGGATAACAGCCTCTATCAGATACCGGTCATCAAGAGCCCGGAGCTGCCCTACGGCACCTATACCGTCGTCATCACGCCGACCTATATCCCGTTCTTCGACCACACAGGAACAGACAGCTATGACTTCTACCTTGACGCTGTAAGAGTTTATAACCCGGCGCAGAATCTGGATGACTACTATGTGCTTGACGGAGAGGGCTGGCCGCAGTACATTGAGCTGCGCAAGCAGCTTCTCAGCAAAGACGCGTCTGACAATGCAGAAGCCTATGTCAACGGCATCAGCTTCATCGACGGCGTAGACAACGGCGGTGTTTCCGATTACGAAAGCTACGGCCCCAATAATGAAATCTATCTGAACAGCCGTCAGGCAGTGGCATTTGCCATTCAGAACAACGGCTCGTCCATCGCCTCCGTGCAGGTGGGCATCAAGACCTTTGACCAAACGGGCACGCTGACCGCCTCCTGTGTGGACGCAGAGGGCAATACGCTTGCTTCCGGTGAGTTTGGAATCGGCACGCATACGGATATGTATTATTCGCTGACGAACCTGAACGGCAAATCCTGTCTGCAATGGCAAGACGGCGGCGCTGTCAGTCAGGCGATTGTCCTGACGAACACCGGCGACACGCCGATCACGCTGACAACGCTGAAGATCACCTATCAGAGCCGACCGAGCACGGAAGCCGAGCTTTGCATGAATCTTGAATTGATGCAGGCAGCAAGCGAGTCTGTGACTCAAAAGCTTGCCTCCCTACAGGCAAAGTGCTATCACCGCTTCACCTATGCGGTAACAGCCGCGCCGACGGAGACGGAGGAGGGAACTCTCACGGGCACCTGTGCTGACTGCGGCGAGGTCGAGACACTGGAAATGTCCGTGCTGACGGACGCGCGCTATACCGTAGAGATAACGAGCGAGCCGACCTGCACATCGGCAGGCACCAAAACCTATACCGACAGCGCGTATGCCGTCAGCTTTACCACCGGAATTCCCGCCCTTGGACATGATCTTGTGACTGACGCGGCGGTCGCAGCGACCTGCACGCAGAGCGGTCTGACAGAGGGCTTCCACTGCGCCCGCTGCGCATATCGCGTAGAGCAGACGGTAACGGAAGCTTTGGGTCACAGCTTTGACGACGGCGTATGCACCCTTTGCGGCGAGGCGTTGCCGTCGGAGGAGCAACCGACTCCCTGCGCCTCCGCCGACTATACCGACGTGCCTGACGAGAGCGACTGGGCGCACGAGGGGATCGACTTTGTGATCGAACGCGGTTTGATGAACGGCGTTGACGCGAATATCTTCGCGCCGGAGGAGACGATGGATCGCGCGATGCTCGTCACGGTGCTGTGGCGGTTGGAGGGCAAGCCCGCAGCGGCGGAGAAGGCGTCCTTCCGCGATGTACCCGACGGCACCTGGTACTCCGAGGCGGTCGCATGGGCGCAGAGCGAGGGCATCGTCAACGGCATCGGAGAGGATCTCTTTGACCCGACGGGAGAGATCACCCGCGAGCAAATGGCGACCATCCTTTACCGCTACGCGCTCGGCAAGCAGCTTCCTGAAAAGCGCGGCGATCTGACCCGCTTTGCCGACCGCGACGAGGTCAGCGCATGGGCGGAAGAAGCCGTCTCCTGGGCGGAGGCTTCCGGCATTCTGAAAGGCTCTGCCGAAGGTGACCGCCTGCTGCTTCAGCCGACTGCACTGCTGACCCGCGCACAAGCTGCTGCGATGCTGATGCGTTACTGCAATATTATGGAGGAAGCGAAATGAAAAGAGAATATCAAAAGCCAGAGCTATACTACGAGAGCTTCCAACTTGCGCAGTCTATTGCTTCTAACTGCGAAGGCATTGCAAATTTCGCAGAAAACGCCTGCTCTGTGACCTTGGAGGGACCCGGTTACAGCTTGACGCTGTTTCATGACAGCCAAATCTGTGTTGATTCGCCTCCGAATCCGGACGATTTCGTGTGTTATCACGCGCCTGCGGAGAATATGAATGTGTTTTCCTCCTGAACCGGCATAAAAAACTCCCCTGCAAAAGCGAACGCTCGCTGTTGCAGGGGAGTGATTTTTCTTCGCATATCATGCCGGGGAAGCGCAGGGCAGTGCCGTAGGCACGAGCGGCAAAAGATCCGCCGATCATGGCTTCTGTAACGCTGCAAGAGTTTCCTCCAGGCAGATCACAGCCGATTCCTCCGGGCGGCAGGCGAGACGCAGCATGGGAACTTCCCGCCAAACGTCCAATGCCAGATCAAGCACAGCCTCCGTCTGTGTCTGCGGCTCATAGGTGCAGCCTTCCAAAAAGGCAGCCGCTGCTTCTTTGGCGCTTGCGGGGCAGATCGTGTTTTCCTTTGCCTGAGAGAGCAGGACGACTGCACGAACTGGCAACACCCGATTCTTGCAAATGCCGGATGTGCCGCAATACGGCGAACCGTATGCCGTCCAGATGCCCTGCGTTTTCCGCAGCAGCACCCGGTCACCGTTCACGATCTCCGCACCGCGATAACGCTCCCAAAGCGCTGCTTGGGTGGATTTTCCCGTTTGCTTCGGCGCGGTGAAGATAACTGCCTGTCCACCGTATGCAATAAAAGAGGCGTGGAGGAAAAAGGCTCCGCGAGCCGCCAGCAGTCTCGGCAATTCGAAAAGCTTCAGCACCAGATTGTTATCATACAGCGGCAGACACGCCTCTTCCAGGCAGACGCGATACCGTCCCTTTTCTGTCTCCTCCCGCACCAACAGCGGCATGTCCGAGTGCTCTTGCAGCAGGACACACACGCTGCGTCCGTCCTGCAGATATTCTGCTCTGTGTTCAGAGCGCTGCGCGGGCTGTCGGTTCGGCAAGGTTGGATGCCCGATTGCAACGGTAAACGCAATGTCAGGCACGGAGGCTTCACAGCGAAACGGGCGCAGAACCGCATTTTCCGAAAAAGACGGTCCGCGCAATGCTATCGTCACTCCACCAATGCGGTAAAACCGCATAGATTCTTCCATCCGACACCCTCCTAACAGGAAATCTCTTTTCCGTTTTTTATTCTACTGCAATATCCTGCAAATGTAAACATCTGCTTCTCTAAAAGCAATGTTTTATGTGGTTTCTTCGCGGTAATGCAGTTTTATGGATGGATCCTTTATTTATCTTTGCTTTTCGCTGAATCTTTCATCCTCTGATACCCTTCTTGATGATGTTGCGCACGGTATTGGGCGCGCAATGCAGTTCCTTCGTGGCGATAGCATTGGGTTTCCGGCCGTCTTTCAGCCGAAGTTCCATTTCATTACATAATCTTCGTAAGTTAGGCGTTTACCTTTTTCGTGGTTTGCGATATGATTGAGGTAGTTCATAGCGATTGCTTCTTTCTGTGTTGATCTTTTGTTGCAGATCGATTCTAACACAGAAATCCCCGCTATGGACTTTTTTTCTTAAAATGCGCAACTTCATTTTACAACGCGCGGAAAAATGGATTTGCGTTTTTTGACAGATAGATCCGTACACTTGGAAGCGGTATTAGTGAAATGTTTTGCTTCGCAAAATGTGATATGAAATCCACCCACCGCCGCCGCGATATCACTCGCCCCGGGCGAATATCACACTGCGAAGCAGTATCTTACCCACCCAAAGGGTGGATTTCGTTGAAAAAGACCCGATGCGTCAGCATCAGGTCTTTTTCTGGTGGGGGAAGGTGGATTCGAACCACCGAAAGCACTGCTAACAGATTTACAGT
>JAEDOK010000016.1 GCA_016302005.1 Oscillospiraceae bacterium
TGCTTTGAAAAGCGGTACTCACTGCCAAATACCCTTCTATTTGACATCATTTCAGCGTTTTTTGCCCGAAACTCCGATAGGGTGGATATCACCCTTGCCGGATTTCCGGCCACCACTGTATTTGCCGGGACACTTTTTGTTACAACACTATTTGCGCCAACAACAGAATTGTCCCCAATACATACCCCCGGAAGTATGGTAGCATTTGCTCCTATAAAGACATTGTCCCCAATGTGAATCTTTCCGATTCTCGTATAACCCAAGTCTTTTTTTGTGCTGGCATCATGCGCCATCAGTGTAACACGGATTGACAATGTTACATTACTTCCTATCTCAATCAGAAAACAATGGGTAGGATCAATGTAACACCCCTGTTGGCGATTAAAACCCGTGCCCACCTTCATTCCTCTGGCAACCAGTGTAGCGGTTGGTATTTCTCCAATTGCCCTTTGTGCTACCGATTTTACAAATGCATGTATTCCCATAGTCGTTCCTTACTACGCCTTCTCTAAAGATGATATATAGTATTCCTGCAGCCATTTTGCATTTTCAGCAATATCAAAGCCAGCGGCCTTGATCTGTGCGCTTGTATCTTTTCGTGCAGATTTTTTTCCCGCTTCAATTGCGGCTTTCGCCCAGGCTTCTGCGCCAACTGAAAGCGGGATCTGCTGCACCAAATCCGTTATTTTGCAATCGGGCGGCACCTTATCCGAAATCAGGCAGGGCAAACCGGCGGCTTGCGCTTCCACTAATGTCACAGGAAGCCCCTCATAAACAGACGGAAACAGAAATACATCCATGGTCTGCAGCAAATCCGCTACATCACTTCGCACACCGGTAAAAAAAACGCTGTCCTCTAAGTGCAGTGTCTTTACCTTTTCCTTGATTTTGTCTGCTATTTCTCCGGAATCATCACCAACCAGAAGAAGCCTTGCGTTGGATTCGATCTTCTTGATCCGGTAGAAAATGTCAATCAAAAAAGCGTGATTCTTGGGAGGGGAAAAACGGCCCACATGACCAAGCACGAATTCATCCGCCGCAATTCCCAACTGCTTTCTCAACACACCGCGCTTTTCGCAATCGGCGGTATACAGCTGCGTATCGACCGCGTTATTCAGAATGCGAAATTCAGCCCCGCGGAACATCCACTCCCCGGCGTCCTTTCCGCAAGCCATCAGATCTGTGGCATATCTGGGGATGAATTGTCGATAGAACAGCTTAATTGGATATTTGACGTCTTTGTCCTGACTGGAGGTGTGGCTGTGCGCAATCCTCACTTTTATCCCATGCTGCATGGCTACCTTCAGGATCACGGAGCTGAGGCAATCCTGGTGGACATGAATGACCTGATATTCCGGATGTTCATCAAAAAACTGTCCCAGCAGCTTTCTGTACCGCAGGCTGAAGGGGTTCAGAACAGGCAGATGATACACAATGCCGCCCAATTGACGAATTTCCTCTGCATAATCGCCCCCATAGGGACGATGTGTGAGAAAGTCAAACTGCATGGACTGGCGGTCAATGCTGCGATAATAATTCATCAACATGGTTTCCAACCCGCCGCGATTCATATGGGTAACCACTTGCAGAATTTTCCTCATGGTATCACCTTTCAAAACAACTGTTTCAAATACTCCCACAACGTCATGAAGTTATAATTGGCATCAATGCCGCCATGTACGATTCCTTCTGAATAAAAATAATATGCAGAAAAGCCGATGACCGACGCTCTGGTCAATAATATTCTGTCGCTTTGCTCAAACAGCCCCAAAAGCCACGGAAGCGCAAGTGCCTGAAAAATCAAAAAGTAATTTGCCAGACGCGCAAAATAGTTCGCCGTACCAAACAAACCAATGAACATGATAACAGAGTTCACCATCATCAGATTAACAATAATGTTCATTGCCCTGTCATCGCTGCGGCGCAACCGCTCTTTCTTTAAGAACGACAAAACCAGCGGGACCCATACGACCAGGACGCGGAATATGTTAACGCCTTCTCCCGCGAATTCGTTTTCTCCATAGCTGTAACCAAGCGTTCCCGTGACTGCATCAATCGCGGGAAGAAGCCGGGGCAGCAGAAACGCAACAACGATTGCCCCTGCCAGAAGGTAATATGTTCCTCTGCTCCAAGGACGAAATGTCACAAATGGTACAACGAGATAGATAAACGCATAGGGGTGAAACAGCTCCGCGATCATCACCCAGAATAGATATTTCGTCCACTTTTTGCGGATTGCATTGTCTGTAGCCAACAGCAAGAACGCAACTGCCATCGTCTGCTTAATCGCTGCCATTGTGAAGCCATAAACGCCCATGGTGATAAAATAGAAAATGCTGAGAAGGATATTGCAGGTATATTTCCTGATAAACCACAGATAGATACCGTTTGTAATCAGCGCGGTCAGCATAAAGTAGTCCTGCGTGGATGCGCCAAGCTTTTTGAGCAGAATGCTGAGAAATTGCAGTCCCGGTGCCGCAGAAATATTCAGCCAGTCGATTTTTCCAATGCTGTCCATACCGGCATCAATGCCTTCATACATTTGCCGATATGCGTAAGTGTCGTTGCCCCGCGTACGCAATCCTACAAATATCGCAAGTGATGCTGCCATTATAAAATAGAAGAGCTTCTCTTTTTTATAATATACCTTTCTGCCATTGTCATCCAGCGTATATTTGGACTGGTTGTTAGATAGGAATGCCAAAAACAAGCTACATAACACTATGGGTAGTATTTTCAGCATAAGCTTCTCTCCTTGGTTATTTGGCGGATCGTCTCTTCCACTACCTTTTCTTTATCGAAAGTGTCTTCCATGTGTTTTCTGCCCTTTAATCCCATGCTCCGTTTCTGTTCCCAGGGCAGTTCACAGAAACGCCTCATTGCTTCATACAAGCTCTGTACATTTTTCGGCGCACAGAGCAAGCCGCTTTCGCCATCTATTACCGCCTCCATGCAGCCGTGGATATTGCTGGTAATCACCGGGCGGCCGGAAGCGGCGCATTCCAAATTGGTATTGGCCATACCCTCATGCCAGGAGGGTAGCACAAAGCAGTGACAGTTTTCGATAAAGGGGCGAACATCATATTGATAGCCGTGGTAGTGCAGCCATCCTTCGGCTTCGCATTCCCGAATTACCCCGCTATAGTCCTCATCAAAGTTGCCCAGGACATCCAGGGTGCAGCAGATGCCCTCTTTCCGCAGCATCCGCATCGCTGCGAACAGTTCATCCACGCCCTTTTCCTTCATGACGCGCCCAATGAACAGGAAACGGGTTTCCTCGGTATTGTTCGGGTAAGGGCGTTCAGAGAACTTTTCCAAGTCTACACCGGCACCATTCAGCAAGTAAGCCTGTTCCGGACAAATGATTCCGGCATCCAGAATTGTCTGCCGGTTCTCGGCATTCTCAAAAAAGACAACCTTTGCCTTCCGCAAGGCAATCTTATAGAGAATGGTCACAAATTTTCGCAAAAAACCATCCTTCTGAAATGCCGTACCAAGTCCGGTAATGTTCGTTGCGTAAGGCACTCTAAGCATCCGACAGGCAATGCCCCCATAGGCATTCGGCTTGATGGTGTAGGTAATGGCCAAATCCGGCCGCTCTTGTTTGATGACACGTATGTATGCACGCAGCAGCCTAAAGTCGTGGAGCGGATTCATCCCACGACGCTCCATGGGAATGCGGATTAGACGACAGCCCATTTCTTCTATCTGCTTTTCGGAGAACCTTTCCGCCTCATTATCGACCAGGGGAACAATAGCTGAGACCGCATTGTCCTCTTTTACCAATTCTCGAATCAGCATCCCCCGAAATACTTCCAAGCCGGATGCACAGTTGCAGATAATCAGAATGTTCATTGAATCTATCCTTTACCGAATCATTATTTCGTTGTATTTCATCATATAGGTACCGTCCCGATAATCCCCTATCCGCTTCGGATTGGGAATACCATTCAAATTATTCACAATCAGCTTCATGTGATCTGCGCCGCTCTCGTAGGCATGAGGATACCCACCGCCAAATCGAGGATTCACCTCGGAAATGTAGTACTCTCCGTCCACTTCAAAAATATCAATATCGATTTGGCCGCAATAACCGGCCTCTCCGACAAACCGTTCAATCAAAGCAAACAGCCTCTCGTCCTTAAAGGATACCGCCTTATCCGTCTCACCGGCTCGCATTTTCAGCTTCTTCTTGGTGAAGATAGAAACGACCTCGTGGGAAATCATGTCGATGTATACGTCAGCACCGATCTCCTGACCATCCAGAAATTCCTGAATCATCAGGCCATCCTCGTGGGCGAACAGCAGCTCCACAGTCTCCCGGTCATACGCTTTGGAAATAGAGATGCTGGCGCTTCCCCTGACAGGCTTTACAAATACAGGATAGGTAATCAGCCCAGCGTCTACATCCGCAAAGAAAGCATCTTTATCCATGTAGGATTTGGCGCACCGATAGCCGTGTTCCGTCAGCCAGCTATACATTCGGAATTTATCCAGAGATATCTCACAAAGGTCATAGGAGGAACCGATCACTGTCGTACCCACCGCTTCAAACTCCGTCTTGTGCGCTGCCAGAAGGGACAGCTCCGGATCGATCAATGACAGCACACCATCCACTTTCTCGTTTCTGCAAATGTCCAAAACCACATCCATATACCCAGGCGCAGACATTCTGGGGACGATATAGTATTTATCCGCATCAAAAATTGCAGGGGCCAGCGTACTCATGTCGGTTGCTACAACCGTACCCCTTCCTGCAAGTGTTTTTCTGAAATACTGAACAACTTTATTTCTTGTCCCAGCGCTTAAAATCAAAATATTTACCGGCATATATTCAACCTCTATACATTCTGCGTTTTTTTGGCCTTTCTTACTTCGGCGAAGTTGCCTTCAGTTTTTGCGGTATCTACTGCATTGTCCTTATGGTTCAGAAAAACCTTCACTGATTTCAGGATCACCTTCATATCAAACAGAAAGGAGACATGATCTACATATTCCAAATCGTAGGCCAGCTTTTTATCCCAACCGCACACTGTCCTGCCATTCACCTGAGCCCATCCGGATAAACCTGGCCTTACATCGTGACGATGATGCTCTTTCTCCGTGTAGTATGGTAGGTAACTGACCAGCAATGGTCTGGGGCCGATGACGGACATATCGCCTTTCAGAATATTGAACGCCTCAGGCAGTTCATCCAGGCTGGTGGCGCGAAGCAGCTTGCCGAACTTCGTCAGGCGGAGTTCATCTGGCAGCAGCACACCGTTTTCGTCCCGCTCATCGGTCATGGAGCGGAACTTGTAGAGGTTGAAGATCTTCTCATCCTTACCGGGGCGGGGCTGCTTGAAGATTACGGGGCTGCCCAGCTTCACTTTGACAAGAATCGCCAGAATGATGTACAGCCACGAAAACACAAGGATCGCTGCGAGGGCGCAGCAAAAGTCCAGCGGTCGTTTGAAATATTTTTCATACGGCCCATATGGGCTATGTTCTTTCATCGATTAATCCCCCCTTCACAACAAAGTCAAAAGATCTATAGATATGTCCTCCCATAGTGAGCTTATAGTTCTCCGAACCTTTTGATAAATCAAGATTCCCAATATGCTCGGTACCAGTAAATCTTTTTGCTACTTCATTAATCAAAACAATACCTGGGCTATATCTTTTAAACTCTTCATTAATCGAGAGTCGTGGAATAACAGCACTATTGGCATTTTTATCAATCAATCCCGATAAAAACGCAGCAATCCGTTCATCAATGTAAAGAATTGCACAGACATTATCTTTATAGAAGCGCTGACAACGAGTTGAGAAGTCATAATTCTTCAAATAAAACTTTTTAAATTTTGATGTGCTAACCGAATAACGTGATTCATGCCTTTTACAATAAATATCAATAAGCTGGTCGGAAACTGTTTTTTTAATAATCGTTCGGGAGCTATATTCAAGTCGAAAATCCAAGTGATCGGTTTTCAATCGATTATATGCTGTACGAATATTTTGTCGTGTACTCTTGGAGAGGTTCTGCAAGTAATCGCCGTAATTTGTTCCGAAATAAATATTTACATTCTCACTTTCCTGAATTGCAGAAAAACGCCCCGTCTCTTTTATTGCTTGATATACAGCGCTCGTTTCTGGCATATTGCGAATTTCCAATTCTCCGATTCTCAGTTCTTTGATCATAAATACTACATATTCTCGCATTTTCTCATTGGAAATGTCTTTAGCATAAATAAAATCAAAGCTTTGAACACCATTAAAGTGGCCGATGATCCCCCATCGATTGCTGTGCAAATACTTGCAAAGTGGAGCTATCAAAACAGGCTTTTTGTTTTCCAATACTTCAACATATACCGGACGCCACTTTTGAGGAATCGCATACATAGGCAAGCAAGAAGCAATTTTTTTCTGAATAGGGTACGTTTGATATACCGAAAGCCTTTCGGAAATACTATGCCATTCCTTTTTAAGTGCCCTAATATCAAAAAAGGTTCTTAACTCCAGCAACTCGAATCTCCTCCGTTTTTATTCAAAGCAGCTTCTGATCATTTCAATGATCTGTTCCTGCTCCTCGGCGGTCATTTTGTTATCACTTGGCAGGCACAGACCTCTCTCGAAAATATCCATGCCTGCATCCACACAGCCGCCTTCGATATACGCATTGGTTTTGGCTCTGCCGTTGCCTTCTCTTGTGATAAACGGATTCATTCGGAAGATCGGCTGCATATGCATCGGCTTCCAGATCGGACGGCCTTCGGCATTGTACTTCGCCAAGGTTTCCAGGATCTCTGTCGGGCAAGTTTTGCCCGGCTCGCTGAGGCAGAGTGCATTCTGTTCCCCGCGAACCTGCCGGCACATGGCATCCTTGTCAATGATCATACAGCTCAGCCAGAAATTCGGCTCGCTGTTCTTCTCATCATATGGATTCATCTGCACCGGAAGGTCTTTCAAGCCTTCCTTATAGCGCATATAGATCGCTTTCTTCTGCGCAATGTGTTCTTCCAGATATGGGAGCTGACCACGCACAACGCCGGCAATCACATTGCTCATGCGGTAGTTATAACCCAGCTCCTCATGCTGATACCACGGTGCCGCTTCCCTGCTCTGGGTCGACCACTTGCGCACTTTTTCGGCATCCGCCCTGGAATCCGTAAGGAACATACCGCCCGATGAGCCGGTGATGATCTTGTTTCCGTTGAAGCTGATGCAGCCGTAATCGCCAAAGCTGCCGGTTTCTTTTCCTTTGTATGTAGCTCCCAGGGATTCCGCTGCATCCTCTACGATCACAGCTCCATGGGCAGCCGCTATTTTCTTGATTTCGTCGATCTTGCCCGGCGTTCCGTAAAGGTGTGCGAACACGATCACCTTGACATCCGGGTAAATCTCAAATGCTTTTTCCAGCGCCGCCGGATCCATATTCCATGTGTCACGCTCGGTATCAACAAAAACCGGGATGCCGCCCTCATAAACCACAGGGTTCACCGTGGCGGCGAACGTAACATCAGAACAGAAGACCCTCTGATTGCACAGTGCGCCTTTTCCGATTTCCGGCTGTCCATACATGGCTTCCCCGGCAAGCTTCATGGCAAGATGGAGCGCAGCCGTTCCCGCCGACAATGCGACTGCATATCGGACACCGATCCGTTCGGCGATCAATCGCTCTACTTCGTTGATATTCTTTCCTACCGTGGACATCCAGTTTGTCTCATACGCTTCGGCAACGTACTTCAATTCGTCGCCGTGCATGGTCGGAGAAGACAGCCAAACTTTCTTTTCAAAAGGTTTCAGCTCCACAATTGACACTTCCCTTTTCAATGATTCAACAGAAAAACGTACCAATAGGTCAGCTTAGTTCCCTAAGCTAACCTATTGATGACGGCAGTGTTCTATGATAGGTCGTTACGATGTCTGCGACCATGTCGCGGATATTGTCCGCGTTGGTCTCGCAGGCTTTTTCGAGCCGGACGAGTTGCTGCGCGAATTTTACATCGTCGATCTCCAGAGGCCTGCCGATATGGATGAGATGGTTCGCCGTGGAGCGAAGTCCTTCCTCATTCATAAGCATCTCCTCATAGAGCTTCTCGCCGGGACGCAGGCCGGTATAGCGGATCTCGATGTCCACATCCGGCTCGAAGCCGGAAAGCCGGATCAGGTTCCGCGCCAGGTCGTCGATGCGCACCGGCTCGCCCATGTCGAGGACGAAGATCTCGCCGCGGCCGGCATAGACACCCGCCTGCAAAACCAGCGACACCGCCTCCGGGATCGTCATAAAATAGCGGATGATGTCGGGATGCGTGACCGTAACGGGGCCGCCCTCGGCGATCTGGCGCTTGAACAGCGGGATGACGCTGCCGTTGCTGCCGAGGACGTTGCCGAAGCGAACGGCGACGAATTTTGTCTCGGAGTTGTTGGCCATCATCTGCACGATCATCTCACAGATGCGCTTGCTTGCGCCCATGATGTTCGTCGGGTTGACCGCCTTGTCCGTCGAAATCAGGACGAACGTCTCGGCATGATACAGCGCCGCCGCCTTTGCGACGTGATAGGTGCCGAACACGTTGTTTTTGATCGCCTCGTTCGGGCTGTCCTCCATCAGCGGGACGTGCTTATGCGCCGCCGCGTGGAAGACGATCTGCGGATGGCAGGTCTCAAAGACCATGCGCACCCGCTCGGTGTCCCGGACGGAGCCGATGAGCGTGACGAGATCGAGCTGCGGATACGCACGGCGCAGCTCCTGCTGGATCTCGTAGGCGTTGTTCTCGTAAATGTCGAAAATGATCAGCGTTTTCGGAGCGTGCTGCGCGATCTGGCGGCAGAGCTCGCTGCCGATGGAGCCGCCGCCGCCCGTGACCAGGACGGTCTTGTCATGCAGATAGCCCGCGATCTCGGTCATATCGACCTCGACACTGTCTCTGCCGAGGAGGTCAAGGATGTCCACCTCGCGGATCTTCTGGAGGGTGACCTCACCGTTGGCGAGCTGGAAAATGCCGGGCAGGAGCTTGAGCCTGCAGTCGGTTTTCTGGCAGATGGCAAGGATCTGCTTGCGCTGGATCAGCGAAGCGGTCGGGATGGCAAAGACGATCTCCTCAACGCGGTATTTTTTCGCCATTGCGACGATGTCCTTCCGCGTGCCGACGACCTTGACGTTGTTCAGATAGCGGCCCGTCTTCTGCACGTCGTCGTCGATGATGCAAACGACGTGGTTCTGCGAGCATTCGCTGTTCTGGAACTCGCGCAAAACGAGCAAGCCCGCGCTGCCGGCGCCGATGAGCATGGTGCGTTTCAGCTTTTCGCGTTTCCTGACGCGTTTCAGGAAGCTCCTGAGCAGGCGGTAGGAAAAACGGGTCAGCATCGTAAAGGCCGTCAGAAACAGCGGATGTAAAATAGCGAAGCTGCGCGGCAGGTCGATCAGGCCGCACTGGATCGCAACGAATTGCAAAAATCCGATCAGCGCCGCCGCGATCAAAATGTGCAGCAGCTCCTCGATGCCGGCAAACTCCCACAGGCTGCTGTAGAGTTTGGTCAGCGCGAAGATCAGGATCGTGATCAGCGTCAGAGCCGGCGCAGCGTGCAGCAGATTTGCCACATAAGGCTCCGCCGCAGTTGCGCTCAGGCTGAAATCAAAGCGTGCCAGCAGTGCGAGCACTGCCGAAAGGTTGATGAAAAAGGCGTCCACCAGCAGAAGCAGACAGATCCTGCTCAGCTTTTGCATCTCATCTTTTATTTTTTTCTCTCTCAAAGGTCTCTACCTCTTTTCCGTTTCCGGCCGAATTCCCCCCGGCCGGAGTGACAGAACGTGCGATTACCGGATTGGAAGCCTTTTGCGCAGGGCGAAGAAGAACCGGCGGTAACGCAGGAGCCATGTCCAGGCCGTGCGGTAAAGGCGATAAAGAAGGTTCTTGTTTGTCAGGTGCTTTCCCTTGCGGACGTAGGCCGTTGCGACGCCGAGCATCTGGTCGCGGCGCAGACCGCGCTCGATCAGCCATTGGTGGTCGCCGCAGCAGCCGAAGGTCCCGTCGCGGGCGACCTCGACGATGCGGTGCAGGATCAGTGCGCCGTCGTCCCTGCGGTAGAGCGGAAGGTCGTTTTTCTTCAGCGGGCGCGTGATGGGAGACAGCGTGACACGGTCGCGGCTGCCCACAATGAAGGGGTACATACTCATGCCCGTGATCGTCAGCGTGACCTCACCGCCCTGTTCGAGCTTTTCCTTCGCCAGCGTGTAGACATCGGCGGTGTCGATCATTTTTCCCATGCGCTTCCCACCTCCTGCGCGGCCTGTATGCCGAAGGTATATTATAGCAGAAACAGAGGCGATCCGCAACATAAAAGCGCGATTTCTTCGGCTAATTCACCGACATTTCGAGGAAAAGGATCTCGCACGGCATCCGGCTTACGGTGAATTCGCCGTCGGCAAAGCTCAGGCAGCGCGTGCGGTCTTCCTTCAGGCTGAGTGTGAAGCCGCTTTCACGCCGCTCGGCAAACAGAACGGAATTCATGCTGCCCGCGCCCATGCTGACAGCCGCGCTGTCAAGATGGAGGCGTTCGCCCGACGCGTTCACAAGACACAAAACTCCGCCGTCCTTCACAGCCGGCGTCCAAAGCAGCGCCGCGCTGACCGTAAAGGCGCCGTCCTCGTCCGGGTAAATGCGAACGGCCTTTCCCGCGGCGTCGAGGGCGTAGAAGCCGCTGCCGTCGGAGACGGCGAGCACATAGCGCCCGTTTTTGCGCAGCTCCTGCGCCGCACGCACATGGACGGGCAGGTAGTCCGTCCTGCCGCATTGGGTGCATACGCCGTCCTGGAAGGTGTGCTGCTCCGTTTCCAGCACTCTGCCGTTGCGCGTCTTCGCACCGCAGTCGAGGCAGCGGCTGTCACAGATCACGCCGCGCGACGTGCACGTCGCGGCGTAGACCTCGCCGGAGCAGGCGTTGCGGTGCGGACAGTCCGTGATGCAGAAGCGCTCGTTGCACAGAACAGTCTCTCCGCTTGCGTTTTCCGCGCGGATGCGCAGGAAATAGCTGCCCTTCGGCAGGGCCGAGAAGCGGAGCATCTGCTGGAATTCGGACACGTCGAAACTGCGTGTATTCGTCACGCGGCGTGCCTTTGTCACGAGATTCCCCTCTGCATTGAGCACCTCGGCAGTGACTGCCGTGATGTCGGAGTGCGCCGAGGTCAGCGTGCCCCAGAGCGGGATGCCGTCGCCGGCGTAGAAGGCTGTGTCCGCGAGGGCGAAATGCTCACCCTCCCAGCACACGGGGTCGTCGTTTTTCGTGACGGTGAGGCTGTCACAATACAGAACGTGGTAGCCCTCGCCGTTTTGCGCCGTGATCTTCAGCGTGTATCTGCCCGCCGGCAGCGTCGAGAAGAGCAGCCCGCGCGATGCCGAGCCGAGGTCGCAGAAGCTGCCCTGCGGTACGGCGGCGGCATCGAGGACAAGGCGGCCTTCGGCATCCGTGACCGTCACGCCGACATAGAGCAGGCGCGAGAAGTCGGAGGCGACCATGCCATCGAGGAAGAAGGTGTCGCCCTCGTGCAGGCAGTACGGCGCGGACAGGCCGCACAGGCTGACCGCATCGCTACGCACGAGGAAGCTCTGCTGCGCGACGAGGCAGGGACCACCGTCATTGAGCGCCTCCACGCGGCAGGTATAGGTGCCGACCGGCAGCGTTTCAAGCGAAAGCTGCCTGCGGAATTCCTGCAAAAGAACCTGTTTTTTCTGCCGCTCGGTCTGTGCGGTGCGGATCTGCGCACCCGTGCGGTCAAGGATCGTCACGCGGACATAGCGCAGCGCGGATCTCTCCGACGACACCACGCCCGTCAGCCCGGAAAGCTCCTGCGGGCGGTACTCCGCCTGCATGGTAAAGCCGGAAAGGGTGACCGGGTCATTGCGCACCCAGACGGAAAAATCCACCTGCAACAGCGTCTCGCTGCCGTCAGGCGTTGTCGCCTCGATGCGGTAGGTGTAGCTGCCCAGCGTAAGCGCGGCAAGATCAGGCGCTTCGGGCAGCTCCGCAAGGTCGAACGTCTCGCTCTCCGGCGCGGCTGCGGCGGCGCAGACCTGAGCGCCCTTTTCGTTGCAGACGCGCACCCTGACCTCCTGCAGCTTCGTTGCGGCAAGCAGGGTTCCCGTTGGCTTGAACACGTTGCCCTGCTTGAGGTCGACGGGAATGGCGGCGTCGTCAAGGCGCACACCCGCCTCCGAGACGGCAAGCGACTGCTTCAGCAGTGTCTTTTCCCCGCCGTCGTTCGTCGCGGTGATGCGCAGCTCGTAGCGTCCCGATTTGAGCTTGGAAAGCCGGACATCCCCGGCAAGGGAGGACAGGTCAAAGCTCTCCGTGCGCGGCACGGCAGAGCCGCCCGTGACGCGTGCGCCCGTTTCGTCATAAACGCCGACCGTCACGTTCGTCAGCACGCCGTCGGCAGATGTCACGCGTCCCTGCACCGGGAAGCTGCCGCCGCACACCATGACGGACGGCGCGGTCATGCCGCTGAGCCAGAGCGATTCGCCCGTGGCGGCATAGCCGTTGAAGCCGTAGCGCCGGCAGATCTCCGGATAGTCCTTGAAGCAGACGTTCATGTCCGTGCTGCCCGGCACGCCGTCAACGCTGCCGGACGAGGAATACTGCCACATTCCGTACAGGCCGTCGTAGCGGTCATAGACGTTGTATGTACCGTCCGGGAGATACTGTGCCATCCAGCATTCGTACTTTGCACAGATCTTCTGCGTTTCGAGCCTGGCGTCGAGCCAGCTCTTGCAGGAATACAGGCCGACGAGCCAGCCGTCCGCCGCAACGTCGTCAAGAAACGCCATCGCAAGCGCCGTCAGCTCCGACGGCGTCATCTTCGCGTGGATGCTCGGCTCCTCGATGTCGTAATAGACCGGGTATTCCAGCACCTTGTCCCTGAGCCACGTTTTCAGCGCAGCGGCTTCCTTTTTCGCTTCCTCGACCGTGCCGGCGTAGGAATACAGGTACACGCCGACGTCCAGCCCGGCTGCCTTGGCGCGGGCATAGTTTTCCTCGAAGGTGTCGTCCTTCGTCGTGGCAAAGCCCGCGCGGAGAATAACAAAGCCGTAGCCCTGTGCCTTTATTTTGTTGAAGTCGACCGAATGGCCCTGCCAGTTCGACAGATCGACGCCGTGGGCATAAATCCCGCAGTCGTCGCCTGCCATGCCTCCGGCGTAGCCGCGCTCATAGCCGGCAAGCACCGCAGGCAGGAGCGCGGAAGCACAGAACAGGAGGCACAAAAGCAGCGAAATACATCGTTTCATTCTCATTCTTCCCATGCAGTAAGGACACTTCACACATTGTGTGCCAAAATGGATATAATTTAGATAATTATATCACAATTTGCGGAAACCTGTCAATTCCAACCGCTTCTTTCGGAAAAAAACAAAGCGGGAACGCTATTTCCGCTTGCTTCTTTTCCGGATTATGGTATAATCAAATTATCAAGCCGCTTGACCCGGCAGGATCAGAAACGAGTTAAAGGAGAACGCCTCATGAAAAGACAACTTAAAAGACTTCTTGCCTATCTCTTAACGTTCGCACTTGTTTTGGGCACGCTTTCCATGTTCGCCTTCGCGGAGGATACGGAGGAGACGACGGAGCGTGCGCTCGGCAAGCGCTATGTCGAGCATCCCGGCGATTATACCGTTCAGGCGGACGCACTGCCCGGACAGAAGCAGGCCGGTTCCCTGCCGTCCTACTATAACAGCAATGCGAAGGGATATATCACGCCCGTCCGCGACCAGAACCCCTACGGCACCTGCTGGGCGCACGGTGCGCTTGCCTCCTGCGAGGCCTACATGATCAAGCACGGCATTCCCGTGGGCACGACCGGCGTTGCCGCGAACACGAGCATCGACCTTTCGGAATACCATCTGGCCTGGTTCACCTATCAGGACGCATATGACGCGCTCGGCCTGCTCGCCGGCGACCGCAACATCTGCGATTCCTCTTACGGCTATCTCGACGTCGGCGGCAACGGCGCTCTGGCCACCTACACGCTCATGCGCTGGCAGGGCGCTGCCAGCGAGCAGACCTCCGCCCTCGCCTACAGCAATACCAGCCTCTCCGGTCTTTCCTCCGAATACGCCTACAAGTACAATGTCGCCCATGTGCAGGACTGCATCTGGATCAACACCTCCGACCGCAACGCGGTCAAGGCCGCGATCATGGAATACGGTGCCGGTACCTTCGGCTACTACCACGACGATTATTACGCAGGCAGCAACGGCGCATACTGCTGCCTTAACAGTAATTACGGCACAAACCATGACGTCACCGTCGTCGGCTGGGACGACAGCTACAGCAGATACAACTTTAACGGTGCGCACAGACCCTCCTCGGACGGCGCATGGATCATCAAGAACAGTTGGGGCACCTGGTACGGTGACAACGGCTATATGTACATCTCCTATGAGGACGTTCCCTCGCTGAACGACACCTGCTATTTCTACGTCGTCGAGCCGGTCAACAATTACGACAACAACTACCAGTACGACGGCACCAGCTCGATGTTCTACACCTACCTCGATGCCGGCGAGAGCATTGCAAACGTCTATCAGGCCAACAGCGACGAGACCCTGCAGGCCGTGGCCATCGCCATTGAAGATGCCAACGTGGGTTACAAGGTGCAGGTCTATCGCGGTGTCGGCAGCACCCCCGCCTCCGGCACTCTGGTCAGCGAGCAGACCGGCGTCTTCCCCTACGCAGGCTACCACACTGTCAAGCTGAACACGCCTGTCTCGCTGAATAAGGGCGAGCGTTTCTCCGTCGTCTTTACGCCGGATCGGAACACGTTCATCCCGGTCGACAAGACCGATGCCATTGACGGCTGGGTCCGCTGGATCAACAAAACCCGTCCCGGCACCTCCTTCAGCAGTTCTTACTCCGGCACATGGTGGGATGACAGCGACAGCTACAACTACCGCATCAAGGCCTACACCACGAACAACCGCTTCCCCTGCGGTCACTACGGCGATACCTACACCGTCAACACCGCCACCTGCACCGAGGACGGTACCGAGACGGTCTATTGCGCCACCTGCAACGCGCCGATCACCTCGACGGCCGTGGCCGCGTTTGGGCATAATATGACCGCCTGGTACCCGGTTGAGGGCACGGAGCTTGCCCGCCGCGACTGCACCCGCTGTGGGTATTATGAAACGCGTGAAAAGGGTCTGGAGTGCCACTACGTTCACTTCACCGACTGCCGCGAGGGCTGGTATCACGAGGCTGTCGACTTTGTCTTCGCCCAGGGTCTGATGGGCGGCGTCGGTCCTGACAAATTTGCCCCGGACGGCACGATGACCCGCGCCATGATGGTCACGGTGCTTTACCGCATGGCCTACTCGCCCGGCGTCGCCGGTCCGTCCACTTTCTCGGACGTCCCGACCGGCGAGTGGTACTCCGACGCGATCGCGTGGGCGCAGAGCGCCGGCATCGTCGGCGGCATCGGCCACAACCGCTTTGCACCGGACGCTCCCATCACCCGCGAGGATCTTGCGACGATCCTCTGGCGCTTGGTGGGCACGCCCGAGACCGGCACCGACCTCAGCGCCTTCCGTGACAGCGGCAAAATCGACGGCTATGCCTACGGCGCAATGCAGTGGGCAGTCGCAGAGGGCATCCTCAACGGCGATGCCGGCAGACTCAAGCCGGTCGACAGCGCCACCCGCGCGGAATTCGCCTGCATCGTTATGCGCTATCTCAAAGGCTCCTACGTCTGCATGGAGCGCTCCTGAACAGCAAAAACACCGCCTCGTCCGGTCGGACGAGGCGGTGTCAGACTGTCGATAAAGCCCGAAACCGTCAAAATCAGAAAACATTTTCAAATTCCATATCATATATGGCATGAAACTTTATTTCGTAGATTTCGGAACTTTTTCTTCGTCAATGAATGATGAAACAGAATGATTTTGACTTACTGCGCAACTCTCGCCTTACCGTACCTATGTACGCCGACAGGCGAGAGTTGCTTGTCTTTCGAACTTTCTCGACAGTCTCCCAGCGTGTCGAAACAGTTTTCGACACGCTGGCACCGCCTCGTCCGGTCGGACGAGGCGGTGTATTTTCATTATCTGCTAAGAATTTCGAGCATCTGCGCGGCGGCACGGAGCTGCACAAGGCAGATCTCACGCGGCAGGCGCTTGAGCTCGCCGATGGGCTCGATGTTCAAAACGCCCTTGAAGCCCGTCTCGCGCAGGGCTGCAAAGACATCCTCCCAATCGATGCGTCCGTAGCCCGGGAACAGGTGCAGATCCTCGTAGACGGGCGAGATCCGGCCGAAATTGTCGTTCAGGTGCAGCGTCGCAAGGTCGCTGCGGAACGCGCGGATCATCGCGGGAATGTCCTGCCCGCTGATGTTCGCGTGACCGGTGTCCAGACAGATCTGGACGCGGGCGCTGCCGATGTCGCGCATCAGGCGCAGCATATCCTCCGCCGTGGTATAGGGATAGGGCGGGTCGCCGGGCCGCTGGACATGGTGCGAATCGAAGGTGTTCTCCAGATTGATGACGACGCCGAAGCGCTCCGCCGCGGGCAGAAGATCATGGAACCAGCGGATGTTCCAGTCGTGGATGCGGCTGCGCAGGGCGGGGCTGTCCACGCGCTCCGGCTGGCGCAGCGGATGGAAGATGAGGTGGCGGCAGCCGACAATGGCGCAGGCCTCGATCGTGCGGAAATAGATCTCCTGCGGCGGCGCATAGTGCAGGTCGGCCGGGATGGACTGCTGCCAGGTCGCGTGCGCCTGCGTGACGGGCAGGCCGAGCTGCTCCGACAGGTGCGCAACCTGCCGCACCCACGCACGCCAATCCTCGCCGTTCATCGGGCCGCCCGGTTCGCTGAACGTGCTGAACGGAAAATCAAGACTGTGGAAGCCCGCGTCCTTGATCAGACGCATCGCTCCCTCAAGCCCGTGCGCCTTGCACAGGCTCGCCATTGCGCAACTGATACGGTAAAGCATAAGCCACTTCCTGTTTCGTATGATTCTCTTTGCAGGGCATATAATATCGAACAGATTATATCATTTTTCGCGGGTTTTGTCAATTTCAGCGCAGAAAAACCGCTTTACTTTCCCATCTGCTTACGATAAAATAAGCGCAGGAGGTATGCCGATGAAATATATTCAGAAATTGCAGGCTTTTTTGAAGCGGATCGGCAGCTACCGCGTCCCGATCTACGCCGCAAATGCCTCGTTTTATATCATTCTCTCCGTGTTCCCCGCGATCATGCTCGTGGTCAGCCTGCTTCCCTACATCGGCTACTCCGAGCAGGATCTGCTGCTCGCCATCGGCAGCCTTGTGCCGCAGGTGCTTGAGCCGCTGCTCGCGCGGATCATCAACGACATGAGCGCCAACAGCACCGGCGCCCTCATCTCCGTCACGGCTATCGTCGCCGTGTGGTCGTCCTCGCGCGGTGTCTACTGCATCCAGCTCGGCCTGAACGCCATCCACGGCGCGGAGGAAAGCCGCTCGTATCTCTACCGCCGCGTGATGAGCATGGTCTACATGGTGCTGCTCATCGCCGCCCTGCTGCTGACGCTGGTGATGCACGGCTTCGGCCAGGAGGTCGCCGCGTTCTGCCAGAGCAAAAACGTCCCCGTGCTGCATCTGATCGCGCGGCTGCTGCAATTTCGCGAGCTGATCGTGCTGGGCCTTCTCACGCTTCTGTTCACGGTGATCTACTGTGCGTTCCCCAACCGCAAGGTACGCCTGCGCACGGCGCTGCCCGGCGCGGCACTGTCCGCCTTCGGCTGGCTCGTATTCACCTACGGTTTTTCCTACTATGTCCGTATTTCCGGCTCTTATTCCGTCCTGTACGGCAGCCTTTCGATCATCGCCATCGGAATGCTGTGGCTGTATATCTGCATCTGCATTCTGTTCTACGGCAGCGTCTTCGGCCTGTGGCTGGAGGAGCGTCGGCAGAAGGAATAAAAAACGGCTGCGGTCGCCCGCAGCCGTCGCTCTTAGGAACCTCCGAACAAATCAGCGGCGGCGGACAGCGGGTCTTTTGTCCCAACTGATCGGTTTGAAAATCTTGAAATACACAAAGTATTCCTGCGATTTCCAAACCTCAATTTGGAACAAAATCCCTCGCTGACCGCTCTTGCGGATTTATTCAGAGCTTCCCTTACTTCTTGTCGAAGGACATACAGTCGGTGCACTGCTTGACCGTCGGGTCCGCCTCATGCGTGCCGACCTGGATCTGCTCGAGCGAGCAGTAGTTCTCCGCGTCGCAGTGATGCTTGCACTGCGTCACGGTGCACTGGATCGAACGATTTGCGTTAAGATGGCAGTTCATTGTCATTCCTCCTTCTTTCGGTGTCAGCCGTAGTTTGTGCCGCAAAGGCCGACTTATGCGAAGGAAAAAATTGACATTACTGCGCAAATCGCTTATAATATCCGCAGCCGCTGCGCATTCTGCGTGGTTGGAGTTCCGCCGGCTGCTCTTCATCCTATGTTTCGGAGGTTCGTTATGATAAAGGTTTCTCCTTCCATTCTCTCTGCCGATTTTGTCAATCTGGAGCGCGATATCCGCGCCCTGACCCCTGCCGGTGCGGACTATGTGCACGTCGACGTGATGGACGGCATCTTCGTCCCGAATATCACCATCGGCATCCCGGTCGTCGCCGCCATCCGCAAAATCACCGACCTGCCGCTGGACGTGCATCTGATGATCGACCGGCCGATCCGCTATGTCGACGACTTCTGCAAGGCAGGCAGCGACATCCTGACGGTGCACGTCGAGGCCGACTCGGAGGAAAACACGCTCGCCGCTTTGCGGCGCATCCGCGAAAACGGCGTCCGCGCTGCGATCTCGGTCAAGCCCAAAACGCCCGCCGAGGCGGTACTCCCCTATCTGCCCTACTGCGACCTGATCCTCGTGATGACGGTCGAGCCGGGCTTCGGCGGACAGGCGTTCATGCAGGACATGATGCCGAAGCTCAAGGCCATCCGCGCCTGCATCGACGCGCAGAATCCCGCCTGTGAGCTGGAGGTCGACGGCGGCATCAACGAAAAGACCGCCCTCGTCTGCCGCGAAAACGGCGCGAACGTGCTGGTCGCGGGCAGCGCATTCTTCAAGAGCGCCGACCCCGCCGCCTTTGTCAACGCGGTAAAAGCATAATCGAGTAGGAGGCTAGTTTCCTAGCCGACCTCTCACACCACCGTGCGTA
>JAEDOK010000137.1 GCA_016302005.1 Oscillospiraceae bacterium
GCGATCTTCTACCGCTACATCACAAAATAATCCAAACATTCAAAGGGCTGCAGGCGGATGCCGGCAGCCCTGATTTTATGCTTTCTCTGTAGGGCGGGGACATGTCCCCGCCGCGCAGGAACTGCCGAGTGTATGCTGATCGGGAAGCATGAGATTGCACCCGCAATACCCGGCTGCCGTCCTGTATGCAGTCGGGTTTCCGCACTGTCCAATGAATTTTTTCGGTCATTTCTGTATCATCCGCCAAATATTTCTCTTTCACAGCGCCGCTTTTCTCGATTCTCCCTCTTGCTTTTCCGATATACTGCCCCTATAATTGTTCTGTTGAAAAAAGACAGGAGAATCAAAAAACAAATGGACTCATTAAAAGAAAACAAAATGGGCGTGCGTCCGGTGGGGCGGCTGCTGTTTACGATGGCGCTGCCAATGGCGCTGTCCATGCTCGTGCAGGCGCTTTACAATGTCGTAGACAGCGCCTTTGTCTCCAAAATTTCCGATGTCAATCAGGACGCGCTGAACGCCGTCTCCCTCGCCTTCCCCGTGCAGAATATCATGATCGGCGTGGCGACCGGCATTGCCGTCGGCGTCAACGCCCTTCTCTCCCGCGGCTTGGGGGAAAAGAATCAGGAGGAGGTCAACCGCTCCGCGCTCAACGGGCTCTTCCTCGCCCTCTGCGGCACGGTGCTTGCCGCCCTGTTCGGCATCTTCGGCGCGGAGGCGTTCATGCGTTCGCAGACCCATAATCAGACGGTCATCGACTATGGCACCACCTATATCCGCATTATCACCATTGTCTCCTTCGGCATCTTCGGAGAGATCATTTTCGAGCGTCTGCTTCAATCGACCGGACGCACCGTCTATACTCTCATCACGCAGGGCACCGGCGCGGTCATCAATATCATCCTCGACCCCATTTTGATCTTCGGACTTTGCGGAATGCCCCGCATGGAGGTGGCAGGTGCCGCTGTCGCAACCGTTGTCGGGCAGATCGTCGCCTTCCTCCTCGCTTTGATCCTCAACCGCCGCAAGAACCCCGATGTGCATTTAAAGCTGCGCGGCTTCCGTCCCGAGGGACGAATGATCCGCCGCATTCTCGGCATCGGTGTGCCGTCGATGATCATGGTCGCCATCGGTTCTCTGATGTATTACGGCTTCAACCGCATTCTGATGCGTTTTGAGGCAGTGCAGATCGGCTTGGGTGAGTTGGGCACGGCGGTCTTCGGCGCATACTTCAAGCTGCAAAGCTTCATCTTCATGCCCGTGTTCGGCATCAATAACGCCGTGCTTGCCATTGCCGCCTTTAACTACGGCGCACGGAAGCCCAAGCGCATCATACAGGTCATCCGCTGCGGCGCGCTGGGCGCTGCGTGCCTGATGCTCCTCGGCGTTGCGGCGTTCCAGCTCTTCCCGGAGAAGCTGCTGGCGCTGTTCAACGCCAACGAACAGATGCTTTCCGTCGGTATCCCCGCCCTGAGGCGGCTGTCCCTGCCGTTTGTATTTGCAGGGCCGTGTATCATCTTCGGCGGCGTGTTCCAAGCCCTCGGCAAGAGCGTTTACAGCATGATCACCTCCATCGCGCGTCAGCTCGTCGTGCTTCTGCCTGCGGCTTTTCTGCTCTCTCTGACGGAGGAGATCGCCGCCGTCTGGTTTGCCTTCCCCATCGCAGAGATCGCATCGCTCATCGCCTCCGTTGTGATGATGCTTATCCTCTACCGTAAAAAAATCAAGCCGCTCTACGAAAACGCCGAAAAAACCACTTGAAAAGTGGGAATTCGCGTGGTATAATCACTGAAAAAGAGGAAAGGAGAATCTTCATGTTCTATTTCGCGTTTGCTTTTGCGTATTCCTATTACTTCGGTAATAGCGATTCGTGCTGCAAACAGAAATAAACGATAGATTCTTTTACACGACATATCGTTCATTCACAAGCTGCACGAAGAAGAACTTTCGTGCAGCTTTTTTATTTAAAACTTATCGCTCCGCACCCGTAGGGAACGCCGTCCCCGGCGTCCCGGTGCAGGAACCACCAACTGCGTACAAGCCTGTTCGCCCGTACCGTCTGCCGCTTGCGCGGTCGGCGGGGACATGTCCCCGGCTACAGAAACGCCCCCAAATGATCCGCACCCCTGTAGGGTGGGGACATGCCCCCACCCGCGCCGCTGCAGGAACTACCGACTGCGTACAAGCCTGTTCGCCCGTACCGTCTGCCGCTTACGCGGTCGGCGGGAACATGTCCCCGGCTACAGAACTGTTCCCAAATGATCCGCACCCCTGTAGGGTGGGGACATGTCCCCACCGGTGCAGGAAGTACCGACTGCGTACAGATGTGTTCGTCTGTACCGTCTACCAAACAAATATTACAAACCCCAAACACTATTTCCAAAAAGGAGTTTTCACCATGATCACTGTATTAAAACAAGGCACCACACAAGCGCAGATGGAGCATTTGATCGCATGGCTGCGTGCGCAGAACCTCGATGTGCATATCTCCCACGGGCATGACTATACCATTCTCGGTCTGATCGGCGACACCGGCAAGATCGACATGGATCTTTTGGCAAGTCTCGATATCGTCGAGTCCGTCAAACGCGTGACGGAGCCGTTCAAGCAGTGCAACCGTCAGTTCCACCCGGATGACACCGTCATCACCGTGGGTAACGCCAGAATCGGCGGCGGCAATTTCTGCATGATCGCGGGTCCCTGTTCCGTGGAGACGGAGGAGCAGATCATCGAGGTCGCGGAGAAGGTCAAAGCGGCAGGCGCGGATATCCTGCGCGGCGGCGCGTTCAAGCCCCGCACCTCTCCCTATGATTTCCAAGGGTTAAAGGGCGAAGGCATCCGCCTGCTCCTGGAGGCAAAGAAGGCGACGGGGCTTCCCATCGTCACGGAGATCATGAATGCCAACTACCTCGACCTGTTTGCGGATGTCGATATCATTCAGGTCGGCGCACGGAATATGCAGAACTTCGACCTGCTCAAGGAGCTGGGCAAGACGAATAAGCCGATCCTCCTCAAGCGTGGGCTTGCCAATACCCTCAAGGAATTCCTGATGAGCGCGGAGTATATCATGTCCGAGGGCAATCAGAACATCATCCTCTGCGAACGCGGCATCCGCACCTTTGACACCTATTCCCGCAATACCCTCGATCTCACTGCCGTGCCCGCCCTGCACGAAATGTCGCATTTGCCCGTCGTCATTGACCCCAGCCACGCGACCGGCAAGGTGCGCTATGTCCCGCCGATGGCGCTTGCCGCCGTTGCCGCAGGGGCGGACGGTGTGATGGTCGAGGTGCATAACGACCCGATGCACGCCTGGTGCGACGGTGCGCAGTCGCTGAATCCCGAACAGTTTGCAGCCCTTGCGCAGAAGATGCGCGTGGTCAGAGAGGCGGTCGCCCAATGACGGTCGGCATCGTCGGACTCGGACTGATCGGCGGCTCGCTGGCAAGGGCATATCATGACGCAGGCTGGCGCGTGCTGGCGCATAACCGCAGCGCCTCCGTCACAGAGTTTGCCGAAATGGCAGGCGCGGTCGACGCGGCGCTTACGCCGGAAAATCTCTCGGAATGCGACCTCCTCCTCTTGGCGGTCTATCCGCAGGCGTCCATCGAATATCTGGAGGAAAACGCAGAGAGACTGAACAAAAGCACTGTCGTCATTGACTGCTGCGGCACAAAGCGGGAGATCTGCGCCGTCGGCTTCCGTCTGGCACAGGAGCACGGCTTCCTTTTTGTCGGCG
>JAEDOK010000138.1 GCA_016302005.1 Oscillospiraceae bacterium
CCACGACCCCTTCGGGGTCTCGCAATGACAAAGCTGTAGTTATTTGACAGTCTGAACAGCTCGTGCCGGGGGGCGGCACGAGCTGTTCTATTAAATGCGGTGGGTGAGAATGCCGCGCTTGTCGTGGATGACATTGCGGGGACAGACCATGGCGCACGCGCCGCAGGAGAGACATTTATCCGAGAAAATGAAGGCGCGGTTTTCCGAGACCTTGATCGCGCCGGCAGGACAGGTTTTTTCGCACAGTCCGCAGCCGATGCAGCTCACCTCGCAGGCATCCTTGCAGCGGGCGTCCTTATTCGAGCAGAGGACGACAATGGGGTTATCCTCCAAACGCAGGTGAATGACGCGCTGGGGACAAGCGAGATAGCATGCGCCGCAGCCGACGCATTTGCTCTCGTCTACCTCGGCGACACCGTAACTATTCAGAGAGATCGCGCCGAAATGGCAGATGTCGATGCAGGCACCGCAGCCCGTGCAGCCGTAGGAACACAGATCGTAGCCCTCGGGACTCTGCTTGGCGCGGCAGCCGCCGTTGCAGTGGACGCAGGCGACCTTCGGCGGGAATTTCTTTTTGACGATCATGAGAATCTTCCTTTCTGCACGATTACTTGCGGCTGTAAGGCGTGCCGCTTAAGGGGAGGCTGTAGCGGCGCTCACCGTCGAGGCGATAGTACGCGTCGGCAATGGCGGGAGCGGTCGGGATCGAGGTAATCTCGCCGATGCCGATCGCACCGCAGGCGACATTCAAGCCCGGCTTATCAATGACGATCGCTTTGATCTCCGGCGTCTGATGCGCGCGGAACAGACCCAGTGTGCCGAATTTGGAAGTGGGCTTGCAGTTGGCGTCGATGTTGAACTGCTCCGTCAGCGCGTAGCCCATCGACATGACGACGCCGCCCTCGATCTGCCCCTCGCAGGACAGCGGGTTGACCGCCTTGCCGACATCATGCGCCGCGACGATCTTTTTGATATAGCCTGTCACCTCGTCAAGAATGCAAAGCTGCGTTGCATAACCGTAAGCGACATGGGAGACGGGGTTCGGCACATCTGCGCCGAGGGGGTCGGTTTTGGCGAGGTATTCTCCGTAGAACTCCTGCCCGATCAGGTCGGCAAGGGTGTGACCTGCCAGCGCTTCATGCAGCTTTAAGCAGGCGCGGCGGCAGGCTTCGCCGGTGATCATGGTCTGGCGCGAACCGGAGGTGTCGCCGGAGTCCGGCGCGATCCAGGTGTTCGAGCGCTCATAGACGATGTCGTCCCGGTGCAGATTCGTGTTGGAGACGACCATCTGCACCAAGACGGTGCCGAGTCCCTGCCCGATGCAGGAGGCGCCGCTGTAGATATGCACCTTGGCATCGCCCTCGACGATCAGCTTGCAGCGCCCCCAGTCGGGGATGCCCACGCCGACGCCCGCGTTCTTCATTGCGCAGGCGATGCCCTTGACCTTCGCGTTGTCAAAGTCCTCCTTGACGGCAAGCAGCGTCTCGACCAGACCCGTCGATTCGTCGACGATCTGACCGTTCGGCAGGACACCGCCGGGACGGATGGCATTGCGGTAGCGGATCTCCCACGGGGTAATGCCGACCTTGTCCGCCGCCTCGTTTAACAGCGTTTCGACTGCAAAGCAGGTCTGCGTGACACCGAAGCCGCGGAACGCGCCTGCGGGCGGGTTATTGGTATAGTAAGCGTAGCCGTCGATCTCGAAATTCTCATAGGCATAGGGCCCTGCCGCGTGGGTGCAGGCGCGCTCCAAAACGGGGCCGCCCAAGGAGGCGTATGCGCCGGTGTCGGAGATGACGGTTGCCTTGACGCCCTGAATGATGCCGTTCTCGTCCACGCCCATGGTAAAGTCCATATCGAACGGGTGGCGCTTCGGGTGGATGAGCAGCGATTCCTCGCGGGTGAGCTTGCATTTCACAGCTCTGCCCGTCTTATAGGCGATCAGCGCCGCAAGCGGCTGGACGGTCATGTCCTCCTTGCCGCCGAAGCCGCCGCCGACAAGGGCGTTTTGAATTTTGACCTTTTCATAGGGCAGACCCAGCATCAGCGCGACCTCATGCAGGGTCGTATGCGCACTTTGGTCGGTGGAGTACATCATGATACCGTCGCCGTCCGGGATGGCAACGGCGCACTCCGGCTCCAAAAAGGCGTGCTCCGTCCACGGAGTTTGGAAGTGCCCGTGTAAAACATGTTTGGAATTTTTGATCGCTTCCTCGGCGTTGCCCCGGGAGACATGCTTATGCGCAAGCAGATTGCCGTTTTTATGTACGATCGGCGCAAAGGGTGCGGCTGCCTCGGTGGGATTGTTCACGGCGGGAAGCACCTCGTATTCGACCTTGACAAGCTTCTTCGCCTTCTCCAAAATCTCCTGCGTCTCGGCGGCGACAAGGGCAATGGCATCCCCGAGGAAATGCGTGATGCCGCCCACGGGGATCATGACGGGCCAGTCGTGCACAAGATGACCGATCAAATTACTGCCGGGAATATCCGCTGCCGTCAGGACGCAGATGACACCGGGCAGCGCCTCTGCCTTGCTCGTGTCGATGGAGAGGACGCGGGCGCGGGGGTATTTGCTGCGGACTGCGGAGCCGTAGCACATTTTTTCGGGGTAATAGTCGTCGGGATATTTGCCGTAGCCGAGGACCTTTTCTTCCACATCCAGACGGTGGACGCGGGAGCCGAGCTTCCAGTCCGTCGCGGAGGGCAGGGGAATCTTGCCGTCGCGGAGGATCTGCCCTGCCAATTTGATGGCGGCGATGATCTTGACATAGCCCGTGCAGCGGCAGTAATTGTTGCGGATGGCAAAACGGATCTGCTCCTCGGTGGGGTCGGGACATTGATCCAGCAGCCCCTTGGCGCAGAGCACCATGCCGGGGATGCAGAAGCCGCACTGCACCGCGCCCGCCTCGCCGAAGGCAAAGGTGTATGCCGCCTTTTCAAAATCGGAAAGACCCTCCACGGTCAGGACATGCTTGCCGTCCAACCGCTCGGTATCGGGAATGCAGGCGCGGCACGGCTCGCCGTCGATCAGCACCGTGCAGGCGCCGCAAGCGCCCTCGCTGCATCCGTCCTTCGCGGAGGTGATGTGCATTTCGTCACGCAGGAACCGCAGAAGCTTCTGCTTTTTGGTTACGGTGACTTCCTTTCCGTTGAGAAAAAATGTAGCCATATCGAAAAACCTCTTTTCATACTGATTCTTGATGAAAGCATTCATCAAGAATCCCGTGTGCTGCGCGCACTCGCATCGTGCTTTGCACGCTGCGCCGTCCGGTGCAGAATCTGACGCACCTTCGGTGCTATCAAAAGCATGAGATGCTTTTGATGAGATTCTGGTATCCCTTTGTGCAGATAACACAAAGGAGATTGGAAAAAAGCCAATATTTTTAGACTTTAATCCCATTATACAACAAAACACTCTCTCCTGCAAGGAGAGAGCGGCTGTTTTTGAAAATATTTTTTGCTATCCGCAGAAAATCGCATCAGTGGTTTATGGTAAGATATTCTAAAGCGCATCTGTAGCCTTCGAAGCCGAGTCCTTTGAAGGTTTTTTGGCATGCCATGCCGGCGTAGGAGAGGTGGCGGAAGGGTTCGCGGGCGTCTACGTCGGACAGGTGTACCTCGACGGCGGGGAGGGCGACGGCTTTGAGGGCGTCTAAGATCGCCACGGAGGTGTGGGTATAGGCGGCGGGGTTGATGACGATGCCGTC
>JAEDOK010000017.1 GCA_016302005.1 Oscillospiraceae bacterium
GCGGCTTTATCTGGGCTTGCAAGAATTACGACGGCGACGTGATGAGCGATATGGTTTCAACCGCCTTTGGAAGCCTTGCCATGATGACCTCCGTGCTTGTCTCCCCGGACGGGAACTATGAATATGAAGCGGCGCACGGCACAGTGACTAAGCATTATTACCGCTATCTCGCGGGGGAAGAGACCTCCACCAATCCAATGGCAACAATTTTTGCATGGTCTGGCGCACTTGCCAAACGAGGCGAGCTGGACGGCAACGACGCGCTGGTTTCTTTTGCGCAAAAGCTGGAACGCGCCTCTGTCGCCGTGATTGAAAGCGGCACTATGACCAAGGATCTCGCAACGCTTTGGGAGGGCGATACGCCGAATGTCGTCACGAGCGCAGACTTCATTGCAGCGATCCGCGCAAGATTGACGCGGGAATAATTTCCGAATTACGCCATGTATGATAACACGCTTCTGCGGGTATCCTGTGCAATAGCAAACGGTGACGAAATCATGCCGCGTCATCCTTTGCGGCGCAGCTTGCAGAGGCGTGTTCTCGCGAGATCGTACTGCATTTTCCAAAAAATCAATTTTTCTCGTATTTTTTGCAAAAAGACTATTGCATAGAGTGAAATTGCACGCTATAATGAATTAGATACGCCCGTAAATACCAAAGTTACAAGGAAGTGCTTTATGGCTACCTCGAATAGAAGCGGAAAAAACAACGAGGAACTTATGACACCTCTGACCGCCCTCATTAATAAGGGACGTCGTGACGGTGTTTTATCGGCATCCGAAGTTCTTGCCGCGCTGGAAAAGTTAGATCTTTCCGTAGAGAAGATCGAGCAGGTCTATGATACTTTTGAATCCATGGGAATCCAAATTCTCAGTTCTGAGCCGGGTTCTGAGGAGGGCATGCAGGAGCTCATTGAGGACATTGATCTCGGTCCTGAGTCGATTGATGAGGAAGAACCTCTCGTAGATCCTGTTGAGCTTGCCGCTGAGTACAATCTTGATGATCCCGTAAGAATGTACCTCAAGGAGATCGGTCAGATTCCTCTGCTCAGTGCGGATGAGGAACAGGAATTGGCAAAACGCGTTGTGGATGGCGACCAGACCGCAAAGAATCAACTCACCGAGGCAAATCTTCGCTTGGTTGTCTCTATTGCAAAGAAGTATTCCGGCCGCGGTCTTCATATCCTCGACCTGATCCAGGAGGGCAACACCGGACTGATCCGCGCAGTCGATAAGTTCGACTATACAAAGGGAAACAAATTCTCTACATATGCGACATGGTGGATCCGGCAGGCGATCACCCGCGCCATTGCCGACCAAGCGCGAACGATCCGCGTGCCTGTGCATATGGTAGAGGTCATCAACAAAGCAACGCGCTGCAACCGTAAGCTGGTGCAGGAGCTTGGCAGAGAGCCGACCCTTGAGGAGATCGCCGAAGAGTTGAATCTCCCCATCGAGAAGATCATTGAGGCAAACCGTACCGCAGCCGATACCCTTTCTCTTGACACTCCTGTCGGTGACGAAGAGGATACGACCATTGGCTCCTTTGTCGAAGACGACAACACCCCCGGTCCCGCAGACGCCACCAGCAATGCACTGTTAGCGGAGGCTTTGAGCGATATTCTCGCCACACTGACCGAGCGCGAGGCGGATGTTTTGCGTCTGCGCTTCGGTATGTATGACGGCAAGACGCACACGTTGGAGGAAGTCGGTCAGATTTTCGGCGTGACCCGTGAACGCATTCGTCAGATTGAAAACAAAGCGATCCGCAAGCTGCGTCATCCGAGCCGCGCAAAAAAGATCCGCGATTTCTATTGCTGAAATCCGTTCTGCCGCGCTCCGTTCATGAAGGAGGCACACGCCTGTCCCCTCTTCCCTCGATATAAGGACGAATAATAAGCGCTCTCCCCAAAGCTGTTTGAATATGTAACAGCTTTGGGGAGAGGCTTTTATTTCTTGTTTGTAGATTTGGGGCGAGATTCCCTATGATTAAATAATATAGTCATTTCCCTCCGTTTCCCTCTGCATCAAATCAGCAACCGTAATATTGTCAAGATAATCATTAATGACCTGATTCAGCCCCCGCCATAACGATAGCGTCCGGCAGGAAACGGCGCGAGGGCAGGTATCTGCATTCGGCTCTAAGCAGGATACCGGCGACAGAGATTCCTCCGTAAGGCGCAAAATGCTACCCACGGTATACTGCTCAGGCGTCCTTGTCAGTTTGTATCCTCCGCCCTTTCCGCGAAGTCCAACCAGCAGCTTGTCTTTCACCAGCAGCTTAATGATACTTTCCAGATACTTTTCTGACATCTCCTGCCGCTCGGCAATCTCCTTCAGCGGAATGTAACCTCCGGATTGATGCTCTGCAAGATCAATCATCACACGGAGCGAATAGCGCCCTTTGGTAGAAATCAGCATAGTATACCCCCATTGCTTGCGATTATTATTAAACCCATTATATAACATCGTATATAGGAAAATCAATCAATTTTTAAAATTTCCTATTGACAAATCCTTCCGCAGAGCGTATAATCACATCAACCTACTTGAAAGGTTGGTATAACAATGAAGGAATCCCAAGCATACCTGCGATATTGTCGATGTTGGCACTGCTGCTGAATCCATACAATCTATCATCATATATCAAATCATATAGGAGGAAATTACCATGAGTAAAATCTATACATCCGCAGACCAATTGATTGGAAAGACGCCGCTGCTTGAGCTGGTGCACATCGAAAAGGAAGAAGGATTGCAAGCCCGAATTTTGGGCAAGCTGGAATATTTTAATCCCGCAGGCTCCGTCAAGGATCGCATTGCCAAAGCCATGATCGACGACGCAGAAAGCAAAGGTCTCCTCAAGCCCGGCTCTGTTATCATTGAGCCGACCTCCGGCAACACCGGTATCGGCTTAGCTTCCGTCGCAGCTGCAAGAGGCTACCGCATTATCATTGTCATGCCTGAGACCATGAGCGTAGAGCGTCGCCAGCTCATGAAAGCCTACGGTGCAGAGCTTGTTCTTACGGAGGGTGCCAAGGGTATGAAGGGTGCCATCGCCAAGGCGGATGAATTGGCGAAGGAAATCCCCAACAGCTTTATTCCGGGTCAGTTCGTAAATCCCGCCAATCCTGCCGTTCACAGAGCCACCACGGGACCTGAGATCTGGGAGGATACCGAAGGCAGCGTTGACATCTTTGTTGCAGGCGTCGGTACGGGCGGAACCGTGACCGGTGTCGGCGAATACTTGAAAAGCCAAAATCCAAATGTGAAGGTCGTCGCTGTAGAACCGGCGTCCTCTCCCGTTCTGAGCAAGGGCACACCCGGTGCGCATAAGATTCAGGGCATCGGCGCAGGCTTTGTTCCCGCCGTGCTGGATACCAATATCTATGATGAGATCATCACTGTAGAAAACGATGCTGCATTTGCAACCGGCAAGCGGATTGGTAAGTCGGAAGGCGTCCTTGTCGGCATCTCCTCCGGCGCTGCGGTGTGGGCTGCCATCGAGCTGGCGAAGCGCCCGGAAAATCAGGGAAAGACCATCGTCGCCCTCCTCCCCGACACCGGCGACCGTTATCTCTCCACTCCCCTCTTTGCAGATTGATTTTTTCACGACCCGTTCATTTTTTCCAATCGGGTAGGAGGTCACCCATTCGTTGAGTGACCGACCTCCCACACCACCGTGCGTACGGTTCCGTACACGGCGGTTCAGTCGCATAAGTGCAAGGACTCGTACCGGTCAAGGATGCTGTAATATCCAGCCTGTGCGAGTTTTTCCTTTGAGATTGCCCTCTGCACATGACCGTTTCTTGCCATGTGCCAGTAGGCTTTCCTGCAGTTGGCTAACCCTTCCCGCTACCGGGCGGCTTCGGGACTTTCACCCGTAGAGTATGCGCCCGCCGGGCGCACCACAAAAACAGCCCCAAGGAGCAGCATTGTTCCTTGGGGTTTCATTTTGCCTCCTCATGATTCAGCGGTTCCTTAGATATTCGCTCCGGTCAAGTACCGTTTCAGCAGGAAAGCGCAGAAGTAGAGCACTTCACTCGCCTCCTTCGCTATTATTATAGCGGCACTCTGTGGAAAAATCAATCGAAATCACAAATAATGAGCGACTTTCTTAATTGCTCACACATTTTTAGAGCGAGTTATTACTGATCCAGACACCATCCTCCGATTTCAAGAGAAGTAATATTAGTAAGAGGATTGTTTCATTGCTTATGCAGCGCAGGAAATCGGCAAAGGTGGTGCAACAGGTCTGTCAGAAGGTTCAGATAGATGCAGCAGGTTTGAATTCTGTTGTCTGAACCAAAACCGCCGATTTTCAGCACGAAAACCGGCGGTTCTGGCGCTTTTTTGAAAGGCTTTTCTTTGTTTCGCAAAAGCCTTTCGGGCGTTGCTGGCTCTTTTGGGAACTTAGGAAGGAAAAATGAAATGAGAGAAAAGCAGAACAAACGGATTGACTTTGTATGCAATGCGTTTTATCTGGTTTAGGGAAGCTCTAAATAAATCTGCAAGAGTGGTCGGCGAGAGATTTTGCTGCAAATTGAGGTTTGAGAATCGCAGGAAAACTTTGTGTATTTCAAGATTTTAAAAACGAACAGTTGCTGCAAAAGATCCGCCGAGCGCCGCAGCCGATTTGTTCAGAGGTTCCTTAGGTATCTGCGAGAATTTTTTTGCGGAAGTCCGCGATATTTTGGTCAAATTTCTTCTGTGCTGCCTTGAGCTGATCGACGATTTCATCGGCAGAGAGTCCGATGACATCCCGCGCGGCAGGAATCGTATTTTGGCACTCGTTGCTGTCACCGAAGCGCACACCTTCGAGCAGGTGCGGGAAATCCTCCTCCGGAATCGCGATAAAGCCATACTTATCAGCGTGAATGAGCATGCCGGGCTTGACCTTTGCGCCAAACACTTCAATTTCTTTGCCGAAGGATACCGGACAGGAATAGGTGTGAGAAACGCCGAGACGGCGCGCCATCATCTTAAAGCCACCGTAGGCGCCCTCGTCCACATCGCGGACAAAGCCGTCGTTGATGCAGCCCACGCAGCCAAGCGCGCGGTAGGCGTTGCCTGTAACCTCTCCGAAAATCGAGCCGACCGGATTCGGGTTGTCCAGATCCTTGGCAACAATGATCTTCGGACCGGGAATGCTCGCGAGATATTCATAAAGCTTCATATAGGCATCCGCGTGCTCAGCTTTATAGGCAGCGTCTGCGCAGCGGTACTCTACGGTAACGGCATATCCGACCATTGCCCCCATTTGGGGCGCGTAATCCTGAATTGCCTCGTGGCTCATTACGCATTCCATGCGGTCTTTTTTGGTGGAAAGCTCCCAGCCGTTATAGATCGTAGGCGTATTCCATCTTCTCAGCTCTAACAGATCAGCATCAGATAATTTTGCCATCGTGTGTACTCCTTTCCGTTATCCAAGCACCTGCGGGTTGACAATATTGTGCGGCTTTGTGCCGGCAAGCACTGCCAGCGCACCGTCCATCGCCTCTTCAGCCATGCCGCGGCGGGCTTCATAGACATTGCTGCCGATATGCGGCGAGAGGACGATGTTGTCCAGCTTTGTGATCTCGTCGCAGATTGCAGGCTCATTCTCATAGACATCCGTCGCCGCGCCGCGAATCACATGGTTGCGGCAGGCGTCGATCAGATCTTTTTCGTTCATGATCGGACCGCGGGCAACATTGACAAAATATGCCGTCTTCTTCATTTTAGCAAAGACAGTCTTGTCAATGATATGATGGTTCTCTTGCGTATAGGGCATGTGGCAGCTCACAACATCTGCCGTTTCGATGACTTCGTCGAATGTGCAGTACTTTGCGCCGATTTCCTTTTCAAGCGCTTCCTGCCGGAACGGATCATAATAGATCACATTCATACCTAGACCGTGCGCCTTGCGCGCCACCTCGCGTCCGATGCGTCCGCAGCCGAGGATACCGATCGTCTTGCCGTAAAGCATCATGTCGCGGTCAAAGAAGCAGATGGAGGCTGTGCGGTGCGTTTCACGCACTTCTCGGTCATAGAGCACGACGCCGCGCATCGTCGCCATAATCAGCGCGATAGTATATTCCGCTGTGGGCTGGCAGACCGCACGCGGCGTATTGATCACTGCAATTTTCTTTTCCGTGCAGTAAGCGGCGTCGATGTTGTCATAGCCTACGCCGAGATTGCACACTACCTTGATATTGGTTGCGTGATCAATCAGCTCTTTTTGATATTTGAAGGCGGAGATCGTGAACAGCACATCGTAGTTGTTGATCACATCCCAAACCTCTTCCTGTGTAAAATTGCCTTTTTCGCGGCTCGGGACGCGAACCTCATCAAATTTTTCGCGATACGGTCCGATGATGTCCTCCGGAACCCAGCCGGTTGCAAGAATCTTTGCCATGATTGTATCCTCCTAAAATTTATAGTGGAATCGGATAAAAAAGCGTAACAGCACAAGGGCTTCCTGCGGGATCAGCCTTCGTCAAGGATCTCTGCCAAAACGCTGACCTGTGCGCTGTCGACGCAGGTATAACGGATCGGGAGCGCAAAGACCCGCCCGATTTTCCCGTTTTCCAGACCATCAAGATTGGCGTCCTCGATGATAGTGCAGTAATGGTCGCTCCACTCGCCGAGCAGCCACTTATGCGCCCGATTGCCGTCGTCCTGCTGCGTATAGGATGTCAGCGAGATGATATCCATGATAACGCCTTTGACATTCGGGAAGTTGCGGTTGATGTACTCCGCGGCTTCCGCACTGACGCCGGGCGCTTTGCCGCCGTAGATTTCCTTTTCCGTTTCATGGTACTTGGAAAAGCCGGTGCGCAGCATTAACAGGTCGCACTTTGCAATATGCTCGGCATATGGCGCAAGCGCTGCCTTCGGGATCAGCGAATTGAACTCCGTGATCTCAACATCAATGAGGAAGGGACGTTCATAGACAAAGCGATCCATCGGGAGATCGGCAATTTTGACGCCATCGTCGTAGTGGTGGTTGGGCGCATCCATATGCGTGCCGAGGTGGTTCGGAACCTCAATGCTCCATTCATTCTGCGGCCAGCCCTCCGTCACATGGCGCGTCTGCGTGTATTTCACGCGCACCGCACCCGGGCAGCAGGCTGCATCCGGCTCAAGCTTATAGGATAAAAACTGATAATGCATACACAAACCTCCATTGTTGATTCAAATCGCACATACTCAGAAAGTACGGCGTGCATTGCATGATGCGAGTACGCGGCGTACATGGGCCTCAGATGCTGCGTCTCCGGTTCTGCAGGCAGTCATAGCCGACAGCCAGCGCCAAAATGATACCCTGAACGATGTACTGGACATAGGTGTCAACATTCAGGAGAACAAGACCGTTCTTCAAAACGCCGATAATCAGGATGCCCGCAACAACATTATAAACCTTGCCGCGGCCGCCGTTGATGGAAACACCGCCGAGAACGATCGCGGTCAGAACATCCATTTCGAAGCCGGTACCGGCGGAAGGCGTACCGGAGTTGACGCGGGAAAGCATGACAATTCCCGCTATGCCGGAGAAGAAGCCGGAGAGCGTATACGCCAGAACCTTAACGAAAGTAACATTGATACCGGACAGGCGGGACGCTTCTTCGTTGCCGCCGACGGCATAGAAAAATCTGCCGAAGAAGGTTTTGCTGAGCATAAAAGCGCCGATCAAAAGACAAACCACCATAATGATGACCGGAATCGGGATCTTCCAAAGATAGCCCTGACCGATCACGGTGAATTTTTTGGTAAAGCCGTAGATCGGAAGTCCTTTGCAGAGAATATAGGCAAAGCCGGTCAAGATCATCTGCATGGCGTAGGTCATAATTAGCGGCGGAATGTTGACCTTGGCAATCACGATCCCGTTGATCGCGCCGACAAGAGTGGCAACCAGCAGCGAGATCAGCACTGCCAACACCGGTGAAACTCCCAAATGCACCATCAGATATGCACAGCCGACATTTACCATGGAAATGATCGCGCCGACCGAGAGGTCAATTCCAGCGAGCAGAATGGGCAGCATCATGCCGACGGCAGTAATGCCGAGAATAGAAACCTGGCGCAGCACGGTAATGATATTGTTGGCGCTGATAAAGGCAGGCTCCAGTAATGCAAAGATGACGATCAGAACGATCAGTACGAGGTAAATTGCAAGCGTCCGAAAATATTTCGACGCGTTACGAAGCTTCAATTCGTTTTTCATGATACAGTCTCCTTATGTTCCTTTGAGGCATACTGCATGATCTTCTCCTGAGAGAACTCTTCCCGCTTAAGCTCGCCCGCCAAATGATGCTCAGCAAGCACAACGATGCGGTCGGACATGCCGATCAGCTCTTCCATCTCCGAAGAGATCATGAGGATCGTCTTCCCGCTTTGAATCAGGTCGCCCATAATTTTGTAGATCTCGTATTTGGCACCGACATCGATACCGCGCGTGGGTTCGTCCAAAATGATCAGATCCGGCGCGGTCGCCAGCCATTTTGCCAAAACCACCTTTTGCTGATTGCCGCCGCTGAGCAGCTTCACGAGCTGTTCATAGCCGGAGCACTTGATATGCAGTATATCACCATACTGATTGCAGACGGCGGCTTCCTTGCTTCGGTTGACGACAGAGCCGCGCGAGATCGCATGCAGGTTTGCCATTGAGACATTCTCACGGATGGAAAGCTCAATATGTACACCGTGCTGCTTGCGGTCCTCCGGAACAAGTGCAATGCCGCTTTCGATGGCATGCAGCGGATTTTTGGGGATAAAGGGCTTCCCCTTGTAACGCATTTCGCCGCTTTTGATTGGTTTGACGCCGAAAATCAGATGAGAAAGCTCGGTTCTGCCCGCGCCGACCAGACCGGCCAGTCCAAGGATCTCTCCTTTGCGGACGCTCAGGCTGATGTCTTGCAGACCGTTGCCGCAGACATTCCGCAGCTCCAAGATCACCTCGTCGGTGAAAGCGGGCGTTCTGGGCGGGAAGGTGTTTTTCAGCTCACGCCCTACCATGAGCTGGATCAACTCCTCCTGATTGGTGTCGCGGGTACGGAGCGTTTTAATTTTCTGCCCATCCCGAAGGATCGTGACGCGGTCGGACAGAGCGAATATCTCCTCCAAACGGTGCGAGATGTATATGATCGTCACGCCGCTGTCACGGAGGACATGGACAAGCTCAAACATCTTGTCTACCTCTGCGTTTGTCAGAGGCGCTGACGGTTCGTCCATAATCAGAATCTTGGCATTCATTGAGACAGCCTTGGCAATTTCGACGATCTGCTGATAACCGACACTCAGGCTTTTGACCAGAGCTTTCGGGTCAATGTCGACACGGAGCTGCTCAAAGATTTCGGCAGCGCGCCGGTTCATGGCATCGAAGTCGATGAGAATGCCTTTGCGGATTGGGTGCCCAAGGAAGACATTTTCTGCCACACTCAATTCGTTGACGAGGTTAAATTCCTGATAGATGACACCGATGCCGTTTTCCTCGGAGAGCGCGGGTGTCAACCGGTCAAAAGTATTTCCGTTGATGATAATCTTGCCGGAATCCGGGACATAAGCTCCGGCACAGGTCTTGATCAGCGTTGATTTTCCGGCGCCGTTCTCGCCGACGATTGCATGGATCTCACCGCGTTCAATATCAAGAGAGACATCAGACAGCGCCTTGATACCTCCGAATGCCTTGACAATGTTTTGAAATTCCAGAATCTTCTCAGCCATAGAATCACTCTTTCTTCGTAGTCTGTTCCGGATGGGGCTGTTATGCCCCATCCGGAGTGCCAGCAGGCTGCTTGAGGTTATTCGCCGGTGTAGTAGTCCTTTGCGTTCGTTTCGTCAATGACGAGAACATTGGTATACAGATAGTGATCCATCGTCTCGCCGGTAACCAATTTTTCGCAGGCGTCGAGGATCGTCTTGGCTTTATCCTCCGGCACATCAAGCTGCACGGACATCTTGCACGGCTCGCCCGCAATGATCTTCGAAAGGAATTCCTGCGTGCCGTCGGCAGAGAAGATGCCGCACTCGCTGCCGCTCAGGCCTGCCGCCTTCAACGCTTCGTTGGCGCCCATCGCACCGCCGTCACCGACGGAGCAGACAACACGAGTGTCGGGATGCGCTTGCAGAACGGACTCCATTGCCGCCATGCCGCCGGAGGGAGAGCCCTCATGGGAAACGCGGGCAACCACGGTGGAATTCGGCGCAAACTCGGTCAGAGCGTCAACGATACCGTCGGCACGCTTAATGACCTCGGCGCCTGCCTCCGGATAGTCGAGCACACAGATCTCGGCGACGCCGTTATACTTTTCATTGATCCATTCAGCAGCCTGCTTACCGATGGTATAACCCACCTCGTAGTTGCTGACGAGCAGGCAGACGTCTGCGGCAGTCGTGTCGATATCCCAGGAGATCACCTTGATGCCCTTATCCATGGCCTGCTGCATTACGCCCTCCAGTGCTGCCTGATCGGTCGGGTTTACGACGATCACATCAACGCCCTTAGAGATGAAGTTCTCAAGCTGGGAGATCTGCGTTTCGGCAGTGGACTTGCAGTCAAGCAGCGTGCATTCCCAGCCTCTGGTCTTGCACTGTTCCTGAAGGGCTGTGCAGGTCTGTGCCCAAATTGCGTTTTCCAGCGTCATGACGCTGACACCGATGGAAATGCCGTCATCTTTTGCGGAATTTTGTGCGTCATCCTGTGTGGAGCTTTGCTCGTCGGAGCAGGCAGCGAAACACATTAGAACAAAGGTCAGTGCGAGGAGAAGCGATACTAATTTTTTCATGGTCGTTGATTCCTTTCATTTTTTGTTTGATTTTGTTTATGCGGTGGATTATCTTTTCCGGCATTCGCCGGGGTCGCACATGATATCAGCATTGGATGGAGCTGCAATCAAATGAAGAAAACAGTATTACGGCAGGATGCAGTAATTGCGGATACCCTCAAGCATATACAGTCCCGCCGTTGCGCCCTGATCCGGAACGCCGACGGAGGCTGTGCGGTGAACGGCGGCTTTACCGTATTTTGCCTCCATGTCCTTGGTCGCTTCAACGCCCTCCCTGCCGCCGCGAACGGCAGCTTCGGCTGCATCGCCAAGTGACAGTGCCGGATCCGCCTTCAGCGCCTCGGCAACCGCATCCGCCGCCGCCGCTGTGCAATCCAAAACGGTTTTTTCACCACGTTGGCATTTCCCCCGCTTTGCAATGCCCGCACAGAAGGCTTCCAGAAACGCAAGATAGGCAGCGGCATCGATTTGCAAGGCTCCGGTCAGCGCCTTGCCGCCGCCCATAATGCCTGACGCCATCAGCGTCCCCATAGTGGACGGCGCGGCGGATGCCATCTTCATTCCCGCCTTAACAAGTTTTGTCCCGAGATCCGGTTCTTCCGTCTCGCGCAGAAATTCCGGAACCGCCGCGAAGCCGCGCCGCATGGTCAGCCCGAGATCCCCATCGCCCATTCGGGCATCCATTTCGCAAAGCTCCTCCGCCGCTTCTTCCATTCTCGCGGCGACACTGTCAAACAGGGCAGGCAGCTTATCAGCACTTAAAACTTGCATAGTTGCATCTCCTTTCAGAACTGCGTGTAAAACGGCGTATGAACGGGATAGTCCAAAAGCTGCTTCAGTTCCTCATCCAAACGGCAGATGGAGATGGAAGCGCCCATCATTTCCATCGAAGTCGCATACTCGCCGACAAAGCTGCGATAAACACGGATCCCCTTTTCCTTCAACTGCTCCGTGACATCGCCGCAGAGGATATACAGTTCCTCGATCGATGTGCCGCCGAGACCGTTAATCAGCAGCGCAATTTCTTCTCCCTCCGCCAACGGCATGTCGCCGAGCAGCGTATTGAGAGACTCGGCAGCGATCTGCTTTGCGGTCAGAATCGGTCCGTTCCAAATTCCCGGCTCCCCGTGGATACCCATGCCCATTGCCATCTCTCCGTCCTTCAGAACGAAATTCGGATGACCGACTTCCGGAATCACACAGGGGGTAAGCGCAAAGCCCACGGTGCGGGTCGCGTCCTTGGCCTTCTGCGCGGCAGCGGCGACTTCCTCCAGCGTACCCATTTGTGCCGCCTTCGCACCGGCTGCCTTATAGAGGAAGAAGATTCCTGCAACGCCCCGCCGTACCTCCGGCGCGCCGGAGTTGACATCGTCCGCACCGATCACGATCCGTGTCTCAATATCCTCCATTTCGCAAAGCTCAGCGGACATTTCGAAATTCATCGTGTCGCCGGTATAATTGCCGAACAGATACAACACGCCTGCGCCGCTTTCGACTTCCTTTGTTATCTCAAAGATCTGCTCTGCGGACGGTGACTGGAACACGCTGCCGACCGCACAGCCGTCAAGCATGCCCTCGCCGACATAGCCGAGGAAGAGCGGCAGGTGACCCGTGCCGCCGCCGGTTACGATGGCAACCTTGCCCTCTTTCTTCTTGGCGGCGCAATAGCAGCGCAGGCAATCGGCGGTAAATTTGACCTGATCTCCGTGGGCAGCGTAGATTCCCCGAAGCATATCGTCCGTGTAATCTGCCGGTGCATTCAAGATTTTTTTCATGGTAGACCTCCGTTTCTTTCATTATTCGGCAAACAGGATCAACGCGATGTAGACCAGATCCTGATTGCCGGTGTTGATGATCTCATGTCCGTGACCGGGTGCAACAATATTGCTGTCTCCTGCGGTAACCGGCGTTTGCACACCGTCGTCTTCCCTAACGATGCCCTCGCCGGAAAGAAAATAGCAGATTTCCGTGTCAGCATGATGCACATGGTAGCCGACGGAATCACCGGGGGCGAGAGTACCTTTCGCGAACAGGCGTCCCTTTCCGTAAAACTCCGCGGGTTTCAAAATATTTTCAACGACAAATCTGCCGTTTCCGCCCATCATCTGTTCCCGGATATCGATGCGATAGCCGCTTTTTTTTCGAATCATTCACTTGCCTCCCGCATTCTGCCGTACTCCGTGATAAGCAGCATTTTGCCGGCGTTCCCCGCGAACAGCGCCGCAAATGCTTTCTCATAATTCTTCAGATCATAAACGCCACCGATCACACGATCAAAATCAACGCGCGGGTTTTTCAGCAGCGCTTCGCACTGATACCATGTCTTATACATCAAGCGTCCCGTCACGCCGTTCATCTGCGCTTCCTTGTAAATGACGGCATTGGTCAGGTCCAAAGAGAGCTTCTTGCCGGGCAAGCCGGCAAAGGTAAACCTGCCACCCTTGCGAAGTCCCTCGAACGCTTGCTCAATCAGCCCGACATGTCCGGTATAGTCAACGATCACATCGGCGCCCCTGCCGTCGGTCCAATCCATGATCGCCGCAATCAGATCTTGCTCTCGCGTGTTGACGGTCACATCTGCGCCCATTTCACGCGCCAGCGCCAGCTTGTCATCGAAAACATCGACAGCCATCACGCCCGCTGCGCCGCCGCAGGCGGCTGCCGCAACTGCCATCACACCGATCGGTCCACAGCCCAGCACGACAACATTCTGCATAGTGACATTGCCGGAGTAAACGCCGTGCACCGCGACGCCCAGCGGTTCGAGCATCGCGCCGTGACGATAGCTGATGCCGTCCGCCAGCTTCCATGCGCACGCCTGTGGAATCACCGCGTAGTCGGCGAAGCAGCCCGGCACATGGACGCCAACGATCTTCATGTCCTGACAGTTGTGCTGGTCCCCTGTCCTGCACTGATAGCACTGCCCGCAGGGGATGTGCGTCTCAGCGGCGACACGGTCGCCCGGGACGAAGCCACGGACATTTTTACCGACCGCAACAACATCTCCCGAAAATTCATGACCGAACACCATCGGCACAGGGATTCTGGCTTGCGCCCACTCGTTCCACTTATAAATGTGCTGATCCGTGCCGCAAATCGCGGTCACACAGACGCGTACCAGCAGATCGTCTTCTCCGATTTCCGGTACAGGAAGATCCTCGCGGTATTCTGCGCCGGGGGCTGCGGCTGCCTTGATAATGCCTTTCATTTGCTTCTGCATCATTGTCACTCCTTTACCTCATGGTTTCCAGCAGCGTTTCTATCACACGCTCTGTTCCGAACCCGCCGGATTTTGAAATCAGCGGGATCACATGTCCGTATTTGTCCGACGCTAACGCGAGCGGAACGCCGCGTTCAACCTCGTATTGCGGAAGCATGCCGCCTGACAGCAGCGCCGCCGCAACCTCCAAAAGCGTATCGCCGCCGAAAACAGCCAGTGCAGCCGGCTGCTCCGGCGAATAAATGTGCGTAAGTAGCGAAGCAATGCGGCGGCTGACAGCGTCATATGTACCGCTATCCGCGAACGCTCCGGTTCTGGCAGTTTCCAAAAGCAGGACTCTTTTGGAGGCAAGCTCACGCCGCGCCGTCCGAAGCCATTCCATGCCCGCGTCAGTGCCGAAAAAGGACGGCGACAGCTCCCGATCCAACCGCAGCGAATAATAAGGCAAACCGAGGCTTCTGCCAAACGCCATTTGTGCTACCGAAACGGGATGAAGGCTGCCGGATACAACAATCAGCGGCAGTTTCGGAATCGGCACGGCAGCGCGCCGAGCAGCAGGATACAACGCCTGCGCCAAGGCGGCAGAGAGACCGGCGCAGCCACCGAAGAAGATCGGCTTCGGAAGCTGAAGGATCTGACGGCAGCGCCAAAGGATCCGTTCATTCGTGTCCGCATCAAGCACGAGGATTCCCGTGCGATCCGGCAGCTCGGCATCCCGCGCCACCTCAGAGATGGGAATTGAAGTCTGCTGCTGCAAGATCCGCTTGATATTGGATTCTAAAACCGGCTCAAGCGGATCGTCACGGTAGGTCGTCTCTGAAATCGGCGTGCCGTTCCAAAGCTGCAACCCGCGATTTGTGACCCGCCCGCCGTCCGGATATGCCGGAAGGAGAAACAGCTGCTGTTCCCTCGGGGAATCTAAAACGGCGGCGAGCTCACTGCCGGGATTTCCTCGGAGCGCAGAGTCGATCTTCTTAAAAATGATACCGACGTTGCGCCGTTTGGCCTCGTCCGCGATCCGCCGCACGCAGGCGGCAGCACGCTCCGCAGGCATATGACGGCTGGCACTGTTGATTGCAAGAATCTGCGTATTCTCTGAAAGCTCCTCCCACGAAAAGTCAGGGGAAAGCTCCACAACAGTCGGGATCCCTTTTGTAGCGAAAAAGATCGACGAATCCAGCGCGCCGGTAAAATCATCGGCAATCAATAATAACCTTACCATTGTTCTCCCTTTGATTTCATATACTCCAGATTTTTGGACATGACCTGTGCCGCTTCGATTGCCTCGATCATACTCTGCTCATTGGCTCGACCCTCGCCCGCCTTTCCGTAAGCTGTGCCGTGATCCACTGAGGTGCGGATGATCGGAAGCCCGATCGTGCAGTTGATGCCGCTCATGGAGGAATAGGTGTTTGTCTTCTCGTCCAGCCGGAAGCCCATCAGTTTGATGGGGATGTGCCCCTGATCGTGATACATGGCAACCACGATATCGTACATGCCGCCGATGGCTTTGCAGAACACCGTGTCCGGCGGAATCGGTCCGATCACATCCAGTCCCGAGGTCCGTGCCGCCGTAATCGCAGGTTCAATGGCGCGCGCCTCCTGATCGCCGAACAAGCCGTTTTCAGAGCAGTGCGCGTTAAAGCCGGCAACCGCGATGCGGGGGGATTCAACGCCGAGCAGCCGCATTCCGGTGTTCGCCAGGCGGATGACATTTTCCACGCGCTCCTTTGTAATCCTCCTGCACGCCTCTTCCATAGAAATATGCGTTGTAACATGAATGACCTTCAGCCCATCGCCGGAGAGCAGCATGGCGTAATTCTTCGTGCCGGTGTAATCCGCAAAGATCTCGGTATGACCGGAATAATTGTGTCCCGCCATGTGGATGGCTTCCTTGCTGATCGGTCCGGTCACAACTGCGGTGAACTTTCCTGCCATTGCATCCTGTATCGCACGGACAATGTACTGAAAAGAAGCCTCTCCGGTGATCGCCTGATTCTTTTTGTACGCCCATCCGTTCGGCGCAAGCAGACCGAAGTCGATCAGATCAATCGTTCCATACTCGCCGCGTGCCTGCTCGCATCGCTCGATAACATTCAGCTTCAAATGAGAGAGCCCCGTGAACCGAAGCGCATCTTCCATCGCTGCGCGATCTCCGTAAACAACAGGAATGGCGTGGTCATACAGCCTGCCGTAGTTCAGGGCCTTAACGGTGATCTCCGCGCCGATGCCCGCAGCGTCTCCCATTGTAATGCCGATCAACTGTTTCATAATAAAACACCACCATTTGGATTCGCAAATCTGTTTCTTTCTGTAATTCATCTTATTCGCTTTTTGAACAAAATTCAACCGTAATTTTCCTTTTTTATGTTCTAATTTGATACACTTTTTCTTGACAATTGAAAATTTCTGTGATATTATAGTGTAAAAATGAAACATTGTTTCAGAATGGAGCATTTTATGAAAACAAGAATTCTTGCGATTGCCCCTTACGACGAGTTTCAGGCGCTGGCGCAGCAAATCGGCGCAGAATTTCCGGATGTCCAGTTGGACACCTATGCCGGCAATTTGGACGCCGCGCTGGAATATATGCAAAGCAGATCTTTGGAGGATTATGATGTTGTGATCTCTCGCGGCGGCACGGCGAAAAAATTGCGCGAAGTTCTGAATCTGATGGTCGTCGAAACGGAGGTCTCCGCATTAGACATGCTTCGCAGCATCAAAATGGCGGAGGCGACGGGGAGGCCCTTTGCTGTCGTAGGTTATGAGAATATCATCGAGCCTGCGCGCACAATCGTTCAAATTCTCGGGCTGCATCATGTGGAGATTCGGGAGGTAACCCAGCAGACCGTTGTTCCTTGTCTGCGTGAGCTGGCTGCAATGAATATCCGGCTTGTGATCGGAGATGTGGTGACAACAGAGGCTGCCGCCGCACTGAATTTGCAGAGCATCCTCGTGACCTCGTCCATTGACAGCATTCGTAAGGCGCTGCGGACGGCGACGGAGCTGTCGCGCGCATCGCAGAGAAAGGCGCTGAAGCAAATGCTCGGACTGGATGCAATTGATCACTGCCCCTGCGGCATTCTTGTTTTAGATGAGAGACTGCGCCTGATCCGCTCAAACAGCGCCGCGCTGCAGTTGGACTTAAACGAGATCAAGGCCGTGCTGCAGGAAAACAACCTGTTGGAAACGGAGAAAACAGAATTCCGCATTCTGCAAAAGTCTGTCAACTCGCTGCACGACATCACCGTGCGCCGCACCGCACACGCAGGAAAGAACTACTATTACTGTTATATCTTCAGCAGCTCCAAATTACCGAAATCCGTCGGGTCGATCCGCATCGAAAATCCGACACCCGGTGAGCAGTCCTATTTCCTGTTTTCCGACAGCACCTACATCAAACCTGTACACGAAACCTTGAAGCATGCAATCCGCTCATCCGATTCGGCAATGATTTGGGGCGATGTCGGAACAGAAAAGACCGCCGTTGCACGCTATATTTACCGCAACGGTCTGTATGCTACGCGTCCGATGATCTGCGTGAACTGCCAAACGCTCACAAGCAAGCAGTGGCAGACATTTATCGGCTCTCCGAGCTGCCTGTTCAATGCAACGGGATTCACGATCCTGTTTGAGAACATTCAACACCTTTCCTCCGAACTCCAGGGCAGTATTTCGGATTATATTGAAGACACGCAGCTCCAAAAAAGGCATCAGCTGCTGTCCACCTGTACGCAGAACCCAAATCAACTGGCGCTGGATCAGAAGTTGTCTCCGCTGCTGCTTCGTCGCCTGTCTCAGATTTCCATCCATATGCCGCCGCTTGACAGTCGAAAGGAGGATCTCAGCGCGCTGGCGAGTGTCTATATCGCCCAACTCAATCGGTCGCTCGGACTGCAAGTGATCGGTTTGACGCCGGAAGCGCTGACGCTTCTGCAAAACTATCATTGGTATCTGAATCTCGATCTTTTTCAAAAAGCGCTTTATCAGTTGGCAATCCGGACCGAGGGCTACTATATTTCAGCAGAGGACACAAAGCAGATTCTTGATGATCTGAAGCTGTCGGATGTCGGAGCAGAAAACCAAGCATGGCTGGATTTATCCAAGCCGCTGGACGAGATTGAGCGGGACATCATCCGTCAAGTTTTGCAGGAGGAGGACATGAACCAGTCCCGTACAGCAAAGCGGCTAGGCATTGGGCGCAGCACACTTTGGAGAAAGCTGGCGGAATAGCAGCCTTGCAACCAACAGAGGGCGGCGGATCGAACGCTTTCGCGCAAAAAGAAAAGAATTCTCCCGTCCTCTCACAGGTCCATATGAACAAAAACGGGTACTTTGGTCAAAAAAATACAATAGCACAAAACGCTTGAGAGTTACGGCTCTCAAGCGTTTTGTGCAAAACACAATAACCTACATGGCTGGTGCCGTGTAGGTTATTGTAGAAATCAAATTATTCGACAGTCGCAACAACCGCGTCCGCTTCGGCAGCTTCCTCAGGAGCCTTCTCGGTCAAAGCGCGGATGGACAGGGAGATGCGTTTACGGTCGGCATCCACATCGATGATCTTTGCTTCGACTTCCTGACCCTCGGCCAGAACATCGGAGACCTTCTCCACACGGTGGTCGGCAACCTGAGAAATGTGAATCAAGCCGTCAACGCCGGGCAGAATCTCAGCGAAAGCGCCAAACTCAACGATCTTCACGATCTTCACGTTGGCAACATCGCCGACAGAGTACTTCGCGCAGAACTGGTTCCACGGATTCATCTCAGGCGTCTTATAGCCGAGGGAGATCTTTCTCTTCTCCGGGTCAAACTTAATGACAAAAACTTCGATGGTGTCACCGACCTTGACAACCTCGTCAGGCGTCTTAATACGACCCCAGCTCAGCTCGGAGATATGCACCATGCCGTCCACGCCGCCGATATCGACGAACGCGCC
>JAEDOK010000139.1 GCA_016302005.1 Oscillospiraceae bacterium
TGGGCGAGCTGATGAAAAACGGCTGCACCACCTGCTTTGACCATCACTATGTCTTTCCCGCAGGCACCGGCGATCTGATCGGCACGCAGCTGGAAGCTGCCGATGCCTTGGGCATCCGCATGGTCTGCTCTCGCGGCAGCATGGATCTATCCGTGAAGGATGGCGGGCTGCCGCCGGACAGCGTAGTGCAGAGCGTGGATGAAATTTTGAAGGACTGCGCCCATGTGATCGAAGCGTATCATGATCCGTCCTTCGGCTCGATGCGGCAGATCGTCCTTGCGCCCTGCTCGCCCTTCTCCGTCTCGGCGGAGCTGCTGCGGCAATCGGCAATTCTTGCGCGGCAATACGGCGTGCGCTTACATACGCACCTTTGCGAGACAAAGGACGAGGAAAACTACACCCTCTCCCGCTGCGGTCTGCGCCCCTTGGCGTATATGGCATCCCTCGGCTGGATCGGAGATGATGTCTGGTACGCCCACGGCATCCACTTCACGAACGAGGAATTGGACTTGCTGGCAGAAACGGGGACAGGCGTCGCCCACTGCCCGATCTCCAATATGAAGCTCTCCTCCGGCATCGCGCGCATTCCCGATATGCTGGCGCGGGGTGTCAAGGTCGGTTTGGCGGTGGACGGCTCCGCCTCGCAAGACGGCTCGAATCTGTTGGAGGAGATTCGCGTCTGCTTCCTGCTGCACCGTCTGAATTCGTCAAAAAAAGCCCCTTCGGGCTACGATGTTTTGAAAATGGCGACGCGCGGCTCCGCTTCTTTGCTTGGAAGGACCGACATTGGCTCTGTGGAGGTCGGAAAATGCGCCGACCTGTTCTTAGTCGATTCCCGCCGCCTGGAGCTGGTGGGCGCGACCTATGATCCGAAAAACCTGTTCGGCACCGTCGGTCTGCGTGGCGCAGTCGATTACACGATCATAAACGGCAAGATCACCGTAGAAAACGGTCACCTGACCCGCGTGGACGAACTCACCGTCGCCGAACAAGCCCGCAAGGTCTGCGACAGCTACCTCAGCCGTCCGTAACGCAGCCCCGTCCCGTGTCAAGGGGACGGGTTCCTTGACACATTTTTTGCACGCAGTCGGTGGTTTGGCAAGAGATTGCCACGGCGCAAGCGCCTCGCAATGACACAGAGGACAGCCTTTTCATGTCATTGCGAGGAGCGCAGCGACGAGGCAATCTCATGCAGGAACTACCGACTGCATACAAGCCTGTTCATCTGTACCGCCTGCCGCTATGCGGACGGTCATCGGTTGAGGAGCCGTGCAGGCAGCGGGCGGTGGACCTTCATTGCGCCCTTAGGGCAGAATTCCTGACAGCAGAAGCAGCGGATGCACTTGCTTTTGTCGATGTGCGCTTTCTTTTCAACGATCTCGATCGCCTTTGCGGGGCAGACATTTCTGCACAGTCCGCAGCCGACGCACTCGCTCTTTTTGAGCCTCGGCGACGAACGCAGCGCCTTTTGCGCGATCTTGCCGAAGGCTTTTCCCGCTTTTCCGGGCAGCAGCGATTCAAATTGCAGGCTGCGTTTTCGCTCGATGCGCTGAAAATCCGCGATCGCAAATTCCTCGACCTTGCCCGCAACGGCGACCTCGTCCCCATTTTCGGGACAAAGCCCGAAATTCGCCGCCGCGCGGAGTGTCGGCACCGCCATCGGGTCAAGACCGATCAGCCTTGCGCAGATCAGATCGACCTTGTGGCAGTCCGTTCCCGCCAAAAGCGCGCCCATGTAGCGCGGCGTACCCGCGGTGGGTCCGTTGCCCTCCATCGTCTCCACCGCGTCCACCAAAAACAGGCGCGGCTTGAAATAGCTGTTGAGGTCAACGATCATCCCCGCAAAATCCATCGGGTCGGGATAGCGGAAATGGTATTCGGGCTTCATCGTCCCCGGAATGACACCGAACAGATTCTTTGTCGCGGCGGAGAGGGACATCATGCCGTGGCTTTTTAACTTGCAAAAGCTGATGATCGCGTCCGCACCGTCCAAATAGGCGGTATAGGTAAAGTGCTTCGCGATGTGCGCCTCGGGGAAATCGGCGTTGTTCTGCGAAAAATCACGGTTCAACACCGCGCCCGCCTCCTCCGCCTCGTGCATCCCCGTGGCGGCATAGACGCGGTTCAAAAACGCTGCGTTATACAGTCCTCCGGGACTGTCCCCGATCACCACCGACGCGCCGCGCGCAACTAGCAGTCTTGTCAGCGCGGTCAGCAAAGTCGGGTGGGTCGTCGCCGCCTTTTCCGGCTTCATCGCGGAGACGAGATTCGCCTTAATGACGATCTTCATCCCGGGCTGCACCCAATCAAGACCGCCCAGCGGCTCCAATACCTCTGTCAGCGCCCGCGTACATTCCTCCTGCGAGTATTCCGCGCAGCGCACAATAGATACTTCTGTCATATTGTTTCCTCTTTCAGTAAGTATTTCAAAGGATTCTCCTGGATATATTGCCAAATCTCCTCATATTCCGTTCCGTTTCGAATCACTCGTTCATAGTAGCTTTTCTGCCATATTCCCGCGCCGATTTGTTTGGAAACCCACCGTTTCATCTGCCCAACTACCCTTGACAGTGTAGGGGCGGCTATCAGCCGCCCGCAGTCGTGGGAAAAGCTTAAAATCATATGAATATGGTTCGGCATAATGCAGTATTTTTCAACTGTTACAGACGGATAACATTGCGGAATATTCAGAATCCCCTGCTCTGCGATGCGCCCGTATTCGGAAAGCGGCAAGTGTAGCACGAACTCTTCATCCTCCATTTGCTGGCGGATAATATCCGCCCCTACGGTGTTCCAAAAAAGGTTCTGCTTGTCCCCGGTGCAGATCGTCACGAAATACGCACCGTTTTGGCTGTAGTCATATTCCGGCAGATGGTTGGGTTTCCGTGTCGGTCGTTCCATAACAATAAGCCTCCGTTATTTGAAGATTTCACAGGCGGGCAGCTACGAAAGCAGACGAATTCCATATCGTAGGGGCGGATATTATCCGCCCGCGTGTAAGCACTTTCGTAATTCGCGGGCGGCTGATAGCCTCCACTACGCATATTTTACACAGTTGAACCGGAATTGTAAAGGTTTTCCGTGCAAAATGCTCAAAATGAGGGCGTTAGATTTGTAAAAATCAGCAAGGAAAAATCCGTTGCAATTTCGAGAAAAATCCGATATAATAATATTGTAAATTGAAGACTGATAGCTGTAACGAAGTGCTTCGCGCACGGGCTTCCGACTATCACTCAGGTTTGCTTGAGTGGAGATGTTGAACCTTGGGTTCGCATCCCCATTTTTGTTTTTCCGAAATCTTTCATAGGAGGTAAACACTATGTACATTCTCGCCAACGGTAAGCTCATCACCCGCTCGCAGACGCTTCCCTATCTGCCCGACGGCGGCGTTGTGATCGACGGCACAAAGATCAAAGAAGTCGGCACGACCGCAGAGCTGCGGGCAAAGTACCCTGAAGCCGAGTTCATCGACGCAAAGGGCGGCGTCATCATGCCCGCCTTCATCAACGCCCACACCCACATCTATTCCGCACTTGCCCGCGGGCTTTCCATCAAGGGCAACAATCCCACCAATTTCTATGAGGTGCTCGACGGCACCTGGTGGGCGATCGACCGCAAG
>JAEDOK010000140.1 GCA_016302005.1 Oscillospiraceae bacterium
CAGCTCTCACGGGGTAAAGGAGCATGACTACGGGCTGCCGTCACCCCCTAACCATTTTCATCATACAACGCCAGCACCGATATGTCAAGTAAAAATTCGCGGGGCTATCTGATTGCCGCCCGCTGCATCTGCCAAAAGCAGGGAGCCGCCTTGCGGGGTGGCTCCCTGTCTGTTTCATTTCAGTACATTCCCGCGCAAATAAGCTTGCAGCTCCTTCAGCCAATCAGGGCATCGCTCCCCGATGGGCAGAAGCTCCCCGTTCCGATATTCCGCCACCTTCACAAAGCCGTTGTCATTGTCGTAGAATTCCGCTTCATCGCAGTAAGGAAGCACTCTCTGAACCGCTTCCCAGCGCCCCGAGAAACGACGCAGAACATCTACACGGTCAATGTCATGCCCTCCACGCTTCACGCGGTTTTCAATGCGTGCGAGGCTTTCCTGTGCGGTATCCAGCGCAATATAATAAAGACGCACATAATAGCCCGCCTCCCGCGCCTGTTTCGCTGTCTGCTCCGTTTTATAACCGGGCAGAGTCGTTTCCTGCGTAAAAGACACGCCCCGCTGCAAGCACTCGCGAATCTTCATAAGCCCTAACTCGGCAAGCACTGTATTCTCATCAATAATGCACCCCAAATCACTGCGGTTGCCTTTCAGCGCACCGAGAAAGCTGCTCTTTCCGACACCGTTTATGCCGCCGATAATGTGATAAAGCTTCATACCGAGTCCCCCTTATTCCTTCCATGTATAATACTACATAGGCAGACACTCGGCAAGGGATATTTGCTCCAAAATATCTTTACCAAATTGCAATCACAAGCAGGATAGCCCTCCTAAGGGTCGTTCCTGATTGCTTTTTTCTTGCTCGTATTCGATTCGTCTGTCAAGCATATTCCGCGAAATTTTTCTCGACATATTTTTCTTCAAAGGCTTGTAATCTTTGTCATTATTTGTTACTATATAGACAGTACACAAAGGAGCAATGGAATGAAACTGATTTCATGGAATGTCAACGGCATTCGTGCCTGTTTGGATAAAGGCTTTTTGGAAACCTTTGCTGCGCTGGACGCGGATTTTTTCTGCCTGCAGGAAACAAAGGCGCAGCCGCATCAGGTCACGCTCGAGCTGGGCGGCTACGAGCAATTCTGGTATTCGGCGGAGAAAAAGGGCTACTCCGGCACGGCGATCTTCGCAAAGCACAAGCCGCTTTCCGTCGCCTACGGGGTCGGCGTGGAGGAGCTGGATCACGAGGGTCGGCTGATCACGCTGGAATACCCGAATTTCTACCTGCTCACCTGCTACACGCCGAACGCGCAGGACGGGTTAAAGCGTCTTGACCACCGGATGCAGTGGGAGGATGCCTTCCGCGCCTATCTGCAAAGCCTCGACGCGAAAAAGCCGGTCATCGTCTGCGGCGATCTAAACGTCGCCCATCAGGAGATCGACCTGAAAAATCCGAAATCCAATCGCGGCAACGCGGGCTTCTCCGACGAGGAGCGCGGCAAGTTCACCGACCTGCTCGCAGCAGGCTTTACCGACACCTTCCGCGCGCTGCATCCCGACGCGACGGGCATTTACTCATGGTGGAGCTACCGCTACAACGCCCGCGCCAACAACGCGGGATGGCGTATCGACTACTTCCTCGTCTCAAACCGTCTGCGCGAGAAGATCGTTGATGCCCCCATTTACTGCGACATTTTCGGTTCGGACCATTGCCCGGTCGGTTTGGTGCTTTCCCTCCCGATCGGATAATACAGAAGACACTTAATAGATAGAAAGGAATGGAATCGGAATGAAAAAACGCTTACTCTGTCTGCTTGTCTGTATTGCACTGCTGATTTCCTGCATTCCCGCTGTGTCTGCATATCATAACGTCAGTTCGTGGGCGCAGGAAGCTGTCGATTCGATGTACGGGCTTGGTTTCCTGCCCGACAGCCTCAAAAATGGCGATATGGGGAAAAACATCACCCGCGGTCAGATGTGCCAGATGGCAGTTTTGGTCTATAACCAGCTCATGGGGACCCCCGATGTCGGTCCCGACTCTACGAAGAACTTCACCGACACCTCCGACCCCGCCATCAACTATGCCTATGAACAGGGCATCGTCGGCGGCTACGGCGACGGCACCTTCCATCCGAACGATCCCCTCACCCGGCAGGATTTCTTCAAAATCACCTATAATCTGATGGCGACCGCCTATTGGAATCCCAATACCATCACGCCGGACTCTCTGAGCCGCTTTACGGATGTCGGCTCGATCAGTGACTATGCCCTCGACGCAACGCGCGCCATGGTTTCCATCGGCGTGGTGCAGGGCTCCGGCACAACACTTGATCCAAAGGACAATACCTCCGCAGAGGAGGCGATCCTGATGTTCTTCCGCGCTTATCTGTATATGTGCGATTGGATCAATCAGCAGAGCGAGGAGACAAAGAACATCGCCATTCAGTCGCAGGGCTACTCCGGCATCAGCACTTGGGCGATTCGCGAGGTGCAGGAGATGCAGGAGAAGGGCATGATCCCCTCCTGCCTCGACAACTGCGACATGAGCAAGCCCATCACCCGTGCGCAGATGTGCGCAATCGGGGTGCTCGCCTATAATAAGGCAATGGATACAAACTACAGCGCACAGGGCAGCGGCTACTTTACCGACTCGAGCGATCCGGCTGTCAACGCCGCTTACGAGTTAGGCATTGTCGGCGGCATGGGGGACGGAACCTTCGCCCCGAACGCAACGCTCACAAGAGAGCAGTTTTTTAAGATCATGGCGAATTTCATGAGCGTCCTCGGCTATCCGCGCGACGACTCCCGTGCCGTCACACTCAGCAAATTCAATGACGGCAGTCGAGTCGCAAGTTGGGCGCAGGCGCCCGCCCGTCTGATGGTCTACATCGGCGCGGTGCGCGGCGACGGCAAAAATCTGAACCCGCAGGACAGCACCGCCATTCAGGAGGCGATTGCCGTTTTCCTGCGCTGCTATAAATACACCGTCGCATGGAAGAACGACCATCCCAATGGCGAAGATCCCGCTGAGCAGCCGAGTGTGATCGACGATCTTCTCGCGTTTGCAAAAAGCTTCGAGGGCTATCCCTATGTTTACGGCGGAAACGGTCCGAACAGCTTTGACTGCTCCGGCTTTGTGCTGTATGTCTATAAGCACTTCGGCTATTCCTTCTCTCGCGGCGCGCAGGAGCAGTACCTTGACGGAATGCATGTGGACATGGACGACCTGCTGCCGGGCGACCTTGTATTCTTCACCAGCTACAGCAATTGTAATTCTTCCAACAGCAGCTTCCGCAGCATCACCCACGTCGGTCTGTATTTGGGCAACGGCTATTTCATCCACGCCTCCAACCCGACCCGCGGTGTCGTGATCGACACGCTTTGGAGCGGTTATTACAACAGCCACTTCTGGGCAGGTTGCCGCATTATCACCGAATAAAAAACCAAGGAGGAGCCACCCGGCTCCTCCTCAGACTGTCAAAATAACTACAGTTTTGTCATTGCGAGACCCCGAAGGGGTCGTGG
>JAEDOK010000141.1 GCA_016302005.1 Oscillospiraceae bacterium
CGCGTTGTGGCAGGGCGCGTAGCCCTCGACCTCGCAGACGAGCTTGCCCTGCCCGTGGGTATAGGCGACGACTTCGGACATGTAGGCTTGCATCTCCGACACGGGTGCGCTGCCATCCAATACGGTCATGCCGCCATCCTGCACGGGAGCGCCGAAGGAGCCGCCCATCGCACGCAGGTCGTTGATCGCGCGTCCAAGCTGTGGGGCGGGTACGGTCAGACGGAAGCGGTAAAACGGCTCTAACAGGACGCTTTGCGCCTGCATCAAGCCTTGCCTTACGGCGCGGTAGGTTGCCTGCCGGAAATCGCCGCCCTCGGTGTGCTTCAGATGGGCGCGTCCTGCCGCAAGGGTGAGTTTCATATCGGTGATCGGCGCACCGAGCAGGACGCCGAGATGTGTCTTTTCTTCCAAATGCGTTAGAATGAGGCGCTGCCAGTTGCGGTCGAGGACATTCTCGGAGCAAATGCTGTCAAATTGCAGACCGCTCCCGCGGGGCAGGGGAGAGAGGATCAGATGCACCTCTGCGTAATGACGCAGCGGCTCAAAATGCCCGATGCCCTCGACGGTATTCGTGATCGTCTCGCGGTAGGATACGCGTCCGCCGTCAATGGTGACCGCAAGATCAAAGCGCTCTAAGATCAGCGCTTTCAACACTTCGATCTGCACCTGCCCCATGAGCTGGGCGTGGATCTCGCGCAGACGCTCGTCCCAGACAATGCGAAGCTGCGGTTCCTCCTCCTCCAATTCGCGGAGCTTGGGAAGCACCGTGCGCACCTCCGCGCCTGCGGGAAGTCCGATGCGGTAGGTCATCACGGGCGCGAGCAGAGCGGTCGCGCCCTCCGCCTGCGCGCCGAGGCAGTCGCCTGCCAGAAGGGAGGAAAGCCCCGTGACTGCGCAGACCGTTCCCGCCTCGGCAAGCTCCGCCTGTGTGTAGTCCGCGCCGGAATACAGGCGAATCTGCGTGACCTTTTCCTCCACACGCTCCCCGCCACGGGGAGTGTAGGCAACGGGCATCCGCACCCGGAGACTCCCGCCCGTGACCTTCAGAAAGGTCAGGCGGTTGCCCTGCGCGTCGCGGGCGATCTTATATACCCTTGCGGCAAATTCGTCGGGATAATACGGTTCTTTTGTGAAGCGCTCCAACGCGGATAGCAGTTCGTCCACGCCTTCTAAATGCAGCGCAGCGCCAAACAGACAGGGAAAAAACTTCTCCTCCGCCCAAAGGGAAGCAAGCGTTTCATCGGACAAGGCGCCGTCCGTCAGATAGGCTTCCAATGCCCCTTCGTCGCAGAGCGCAATACTCTCAAAATCGTTCAATTCCGCGCAAAACTCGCTCAAATGTACTTTAGCATCCTCCAAAAGGCGCGTTTTGTCCGCACCGGGGAGGTCCATTTTGTTAAAAAACAGCAGGGTGGGAATGTGATAGCGGCGCAGGAGCTTCCATAGGGTCTCTGTATGTGTCTGCACGCCGTCCGTACCGCTGACGACCAAAACCGCGTAATCCGGCACAGCCATGGCGCGCTCTGCCTCCGGGGCGAAATCGACATGACCGGGTGTATCAACAAAGGTGACGGAGAGACGCTCCGTCCGAAAGCGCGCCTGTTTGGAAAAGATCGTAATGCCCCGCGCACGCTCTAAGCTGTGGTTGTCCAAAAACGCGTCGCCGTGATCGACTCTGCCGAGCTGTCGGCGCTGACCGGAGCGGTAGAGCAGTGCCTCGGAGAGGGTCGTCTTGCCCGCGTCCACCGGCGCGAAAATACCGAGTACGATATGCTTCATCGGCGCAGCAGGCGAAGGATCGCGTCAAGATCTTCCTGCCCGTTTTTCACAAGCAGGTCGTGGGGCTCATGGTCGAAGCTGCCGTGCTTGCGTTCCAGCATCGCGGCGACGGGCGGGGGGAGTGTTCCGCCCATGCGTTTGGCAAAGCGCTCCTGAATGACAGGCAGCGGCGCGGTCACGAGAATGCGCACACAGTGCTCCGGCAGAAGGGAGAGATTTTCTTTTTCCGTCGTGACAAAGATGATGTTGCTGCCGCCCTCTGCGGCGTTTTCCAAAAGTGCGCGGAATTTTTGCTTTGCCTCCGCTTCGTTTTTGGCAAGACGCAGATAGTCCTTGCCATGGTATAGTGTGGCTTTGCAGTAGGGAAGAAGCCGCTGCGCGAGGGTAGTCTTTCCCGTGCAGCTTTCTCCGAAAATACAAATCAGCATAATTGCCTCCTATGTCTTGCAAGAATGGAGATCCTGCGGTATAATGCGGATATAAGAAAGGAGAGAAGAACATGTTTTCACTCAAGCCCTATTTCCCGCCCGATTTTTCCGAGGCGAGATTTCAGAACGCCCCGGAGGTCGTCTTAAAGCCCGCGCCCTTTGACGGCGTTGCGCCGGAGCATTATCACGCCATGAGCATTTTTCCCGAGTATTTTAAGATCGGGGGACAGTGGCTTTTGGCGGAGGAGAGCCGCATGGACTGCGTGGCGGTCTATGAAAACGGGAAGATCGTTGTCCGTGAATTCCGTCTGCTGAAGAAGGGAGATCTGATCGTTACGGGGCGGACGGAAAACTGCGAGGAGGGCATTTTTATGCATCCCGACGGCTTCCGCGAGCAGAAGGCGGAGAAGGATGTTTTTGCCTTCCGTCAGAACCGCTCCCGCGAGACGGCGTTCTCCCGCGACTATGACGAGCTTTATGAGCTGCTCAAATACGAGCGTGAACACGGAAAGATCGTCTGGGTCATGGGCCCTGCCTTTGCCTTTGATGCCGATGCGCGCAGAGCGATGTCAAAGCTGATCGAAAACGGCTATGTCCACGCGGTTTTGGCAGGCAATGCCCTTGCAACGCACGATTTAGAGGGCGCGTATCTGCGCACCGCACTGGGACAGGATATCTACACGCAGGAATCCATGCCGAACGGGCATTACAATCATCTTGATCTCATCAACCGTGTGCGCTATCACGGCAGCATCAAGGCGTTCATTGAGAATGAGCACATCGACAACGGCATCATTTATAGCTGCGAAAAGTACGGCGTGCCCTATGTTCTCGGCGGCTCCATCCGCGACGACGGTCCGCTGCCTCCGGTCTACGGCGATGTTTACGAGGCACAGAACGCAATGCGCGATCAGATCCGCAGCGCGACGACGGTCATCTCCATGGCGACCATGCTGCACACCATCGCCACGGGCAACATGACCCCGTCCTACCGCGTCCTGCCCGACGGCACGGTGCGGCAGATCTATTTCTACTGCGTCGATGTATCGGAATTCGTCGTCAACAAGCTCGCTGACCGGGGCAGCCTGTCCGCCCGCGGCATCGTGACGAATGTGCAGGACTTCGTCGTGAACCTGCAAAAGGGCTTGGGACTGTAATTCTTTGATGACTGTAGTATTCTGTTAAAGCTAAAACCTTACTTTTTAGGATCTAAGCTTTGAGATAAGCAGCAGTTCGCCGTAGGGCGCGCACCCGCAATACCCGCAAGGGGCACGCCGCATCCGTAGCGC
>JAEDOK010000142.1 GCA_016302005.1 Oscillospiraceae bacterium
GAGTGGACACTAGAACCTGAATCTAGCGAGTCTGCCAATTCCACCACTCGCGCATGTCGATTTTCTGTTGCCCCGATAATATACCACATCTTAACGCGGTTGTCAATCATTTTTTTCGGGCTTTTGAAAAAACTTGCAGGACGGGGAGAGGTCATAAGTTGATACCGGAACTGCCTGAGATTGCCACGACCGGTGCGCGGTCTTTCCTGACGAAGAAGTGTTTCGGATGCGGCGTACACTTTGCGGAAATGCGCGCACCGGTCTCGCAATGACAGATGGGGTACTCTCCCCGTGTTGTTGCGGGGGTATTAACGGGCGTCGAATGGGACATACTCCTTATGACGGATGAGCGATTTGTATGCCGGACGGTAGATCCTGCCGCCGGTTAGTACCTCTTCCATGCGGTGCGCGCACCAGCCGGTGATACGAGCAACGGCGAACAGCGGGGTGAAGAGGTCGGTCGGGATGTCGAGCATGCGGTAGATCAAGCCGGAATACATATCGACATTGGCGCACATGACCTTTTCCTTGCCCGTGACCTCGGCAAACAAACTCGGCGTGACGCGCTCGATCGCCTCCATCAGCTCCAGCTCGTCGAGCATATGCTTCTGCGCTGCCAGCCTGCGGGCGCTCTTTTTCAAAATGACCGTGCGCGGATCGGAGAGGGTATAGACCGCGTGACCCATGCCGTAGACCAAGCCGCTGTGGTCGCTGACCTCGCCCTGCAGAATACGGCGGACAAAGGCGGCGACCTCCTCGTCGTCCTTCCAATCGCGGACATTCTGCTTGACCTCCTCGAATTGCCGCAGGACGCGCTGATTCGCGCCGCCGTGCTTCGGACCCTTCAAGGAGCCGACCGCCGCGGCAATAGCGGAATAGGTGTCTGTTCCGGTGGAGGCGACACTGCGGCAGGAGAAGGTGGAGTTATTGCCGCCGCCGTGTTCCGCGTGGCAGACCAAGCAAAGATCGAGCAGCCGCGCCTCCTCATGCGTAAAATGCTTATCCGGGCGGATCATGTGCAGGAAGTTTTCCGCAATGGACAATTCGGGCATCGGGCGGTGTAAATAGAGGCTGTCGTTTTCAAAGTAATGGCGCTTGACAACGTAGGCATACGCTGCGATCACCGGAAAGCGCGCGACCAATTCAATCGACTGGCGCATCATGTTTTCCAAGCTCAGATCGTCGGGGTTGGGGTCGCAGGAGTAAAGCGCAAGCACCGACCGACCCAGCTTGTTCATGATGTCGTGACTCGGATTTTTGAGGATCATATCCTCGGTAAAGTTCTCGGGCAGCGCGGTCATATCGTGCAGCAGGGCGGTGAACATCTCGTAGTGCTCCTTCGTCGGCAGACGTCCGAACAGCAGGAGATAGGCGACCTCGGAAAAGCCGAAGCGCCCTTCGCGGATATAAGCGTCGACCAAATCGCTCAGCTCATAGCCGCGGTAAAACAGCTTGCCCTCCATCGGCTCGCGTTCGCCGTCTACGATACGGTAGCCTAAAACATTGCCGACCTTTGTGCAGCCGACCATGACGCCGGTGCCGTCGTCATTGCGCAGTCCGCGTTTAATATTGCTGTTTGCGCGGGCTTCTTCGGTCAGGCTGTTATGAATTTTGTAATCCGAACATAGATTGTGAAGGAACTCCGCCATCATTGCGGAGGACGAGCCGTTCGCTGACATACGATCACCTCAGAAGTTATACTAGAATTTGATAAAAAGCTCCACGCTTTTTATAGCACCGCAGGTGCGTCAAATTCTGCATGAGACAGCGCAGCGTGCGTCAGCACGATGCGAGTGTGCGCAGCACACGGGATTCTTGATGAAAGAATTGAATCAAGAATCAGTATTAATTTTATCTATTCTATCAGAATTGCCGCATTGCGTCAAGGAATTCGGCAAAAATAACGGGAGGAAGTTATGAAACGCTTTTGCATCATCGTATTGTGTGCCGCCCTGCTGTGCGCGGGAGGCGCTTGGCTGTATCTGACCCTTGCGGACGCGCCGGAAGAAGAGGCTCCTGCGCAGATGCCTGTGTTTGCCGCTGCGCAGGAACGTGCGCTCCCGCCGTTTGACGAGGCGGTGACGCTGCGGGTCCTGACGCGGGACGGTGTGAAAGAGCTGACGCTGCGGGAATATTTGATCGGTGTGCTTCTGGCGGAAATGCCTGCGGACTTTCCGGAGGAAGCGCTCAAGGCACAGGCGATCGCCTCAAGGACCTTCGCGCTGCGGCAGGCAGAGGCGAAAAAACATGAGGGTGCCGACATCTGCACCGACCCTGCCTGCTGTCAGGGGTATCTGACGGACGCTTCGGAGGAGGAGCTTGCGCGCCTGACGGAGGCGATTGCGGCGACGGACGGCTTGGTCATGACTTACGCGAACGGGCTGATCGACGCGACCTTCTTCTCCTGCTCCGGCGGACGGACGGAGGACGCGGCTGCCGTCTGGGGCGGAGACATTCCCTATCTGCACTCGGTGGACAGCCCCGGCGAGGAGGACGCGCCGCGTTATACCGAGACGGTCACGCTCAGTGCGGCGGATTTTTCCGAAACGCTCCGTACGGCGTATCCCGAGGCAAATCTCTCCGGCAGCCCGATCGGGTGGTTCGGCGCTTGCAGACATACCGACGGTGGCGGGATCGACACGATTTTTATCGGCGGGACGGCGGTCAACGGCACAAAGCTGCGTTCGCTTTTCTCTCTGCGCTCGACGAACATCGCTTTTGCCGTCACGGAGGCTGGCGAAATCGAGATCACGACCTACGGCTTCGGGCACCGCGTCGGCTTGAGTCAGTATGGTGCAAAAGCGATGGCGGAGGCAGGCGCAGGCTTTGACGAAATTCTCACGCACTATTATGACGGCGCGGCGGTCACAAGACTGCTCACGGAGGCGTAACTCCCTGTAGGGTGGGGACATGCCGTAAGCCGCTTGCAGGAACTACCGAGTGCGTACAAACTTGTTCATTTGTACTGTCTGCCGTTTCGCGGACGGCACGCCGAGTCGGCGTGCCCTACGACCGTTGACCATACCCTCGCCGTAGGGCGCGCAGATCTCGGCGCGCCGCGTGCAGGAACTACCGAGTGCGTACAAACTTGTTCATTTGTACTGTCTGCCGCTTCGCGGACGGCACGCCGGGGTCGTTAGCGCAGCCGTTCGCGACGAAGGAGCGTTACGGATGCGGCATACCCCTTGCGGGTGCGTGCCCTACGACTGCCGAATACACCCCTGTACTGTCTGCCGCTTCGCGGACGGCGGGGGGACGTTTGCGAGCGCCGCCTGCGGCGGAAGAAGCGAGCAAAAAGGAGTGGCGGAATCAAGGCGATTGGCAAGCGGGCTTCGCCTGCGCAGACAGAGCCGCTGATTCAACAGAACATGTCCCCGCCCTACAGGAATGCGCGGAATATTGTGAAAAAACTGAAATCTTTCCCTCCGTTCCGTGTTGCGTGTTCATTTGTCAATGATGTGAGACTGAGAAAAAGGCGAAAGCGTTCCAAGTTT
>JAEDOK010000143.1 GCA_016302005.1 Oscillospiraceae bacterium
CCGCGTGGAACAGCTCGGACTCCAGATAGATCTGTCCGTCCGTGATGGAAATGACATTCGTCGGGATATACGCCGAGACATCGCCCGCCTGCGTCTCGATAATAGGCAGCGCAGTCAGGGAGCCTCCGCCGTATTCCGGGGCGACCCGGGCGGCACGCTCGAGCAGTCTCGAATGGAGATAGAACACATCACCGGGGAACGCCTCGCGTCCGGGCGGACGGCGAATGAGCAGGGATAGCGCACGGTAAGCGACCGCGTGCTTGGAAAGGTCGTCATAGATGATCAGCGCGTCCTTGCCCTGATCCATGAAATACTCGCCCATCGTGCAGCCGGAATAGGGCGCGATATATTGCAGCGGCGCAAGCTCGGACGCCGTCGCAGAGACGACGATGGTATACTCCATTGCGCCGTTTTTCTCTAAGGTGTCTACCAACTGCGCGACCGTCGAGCGCTTCTGCCCGATGGCGACATAGATGCAGGTGACGCCCTTGCCCTTCTGATTGATGATGGTGTCGGTCGCGATGACGGTCTTGCCCGTCTGGCGGTCGCCGATGATCAGCTCACGCTGACCTCTGCCGATGGGGATCATCGAGTCGATCGCCTTGATGCCGGTTTGCAGCGGCACGGAGACGGATTTGCGCTCAATGATGCCGGGGGCATTGCGCTCGATGGGGCGCATTTCCTTTGCGGCAATGGGTCCCTTGCCGTCGATGGGCTGACCGAGGGCATCGACGACTCTGCCGATCAGCGCCTCGCCGACGGGTACGGAGACGACCTGTCCGGTGCGCTTGACTAAGCTGCCCTCGCTGATGCCGACATCGGTGCCGAGCATAACAACGCTGACGCAGCTCTCCTCCAGGTTCAGTGCCATGCCGTACGAATCGTTTTCAAAGCGCAGAAGCTCATTTGCCTTGCACTTTTCCAACCCATGTACCTTCGCAATGCCGTCACCGACTTGAATGACATAGCCGATCTCGTCCTGCTGCGTCTTGGAGGCGTAGTTTTTAATTTGATCCTTGATGATCTTACTGATATCTTCGATTTTCAGGTTCACGGTCTCACCAACCTTATACTATCGTTTCAGACAAGCTGCGGCGCAGCTTGTCGAGTCTTGCGCGGATGCTGTCATCGAGCTGCACGCCGCCGTAGCGGAGCGTGATACCGCCGACCAAAGCAGGATCGGTGCGGTTCGTCAGCAAAACAGTCTTCCCCGTGATGTGCGCTAACTTTTCGCACAGAGCGGTCTTCTGCCGCTCCTGCATCGGCACGGCGGTGATCGCCGTCGCGCGCAGGAGATCATGCGCCTCGTCATAGCACGCATCAAACGCGTCTGCACAGGCGGGAAACTGATAATACGCGCGCTTCTCGCACAGCAGGCACAGAAAGTTGAGCAGCAACGGCTGTACATTACCGAATGCCTGCTTCAAAAGTCCGAGCTTTTCCTCGGTCTGCACTGCGGGCGTGTCCAGCAGCGTAACATACTGCGGCTGCTCCTCCAGTGCCTTGCGGATCAGCTCCAGCTCCTCGCGCACACGCTTGTCCTCGCCTACCTCCTGCGACAGCTCAAACAGCGCCTTTCCGTAAGCAGCGGCGTCAATCATTGTCGTCACCCAACCGGTCGATGAACGAGTCGATCAGTTCCGTATGCTCGCTCGCCTTGATGTCGCGGGCAAGCACCGCCGAGGCGATATCCACCGCCATGACGGAAACCTCGTCCTTAATGTCGTTCATCGCGCGCTTTTTCTCCATCGCGATCTGCTCGTCGGCTCTGCGGAGCGTCGCAGCCGCTTTTTCCTGCGCCTCACGGAGCATTTCCTCGTCGCGGAGCTGCGCCTTGCGATAGGCTTCCTTTAAGATCGCCTCTTTTTCGGCGTTTGCTTCGGCAAGCCGCGTCTCATACTGCGATTTCAGCGCAGCGGCATCCGTCTTGGACTTCTCCGCGTCGGCATACTGATCGTCGATCTCCTTCTGACGGTCGTCGATCATTTTCTTCACGGGCTTGAACAGGAACTTCTTCATCACGAAAAACACGAGCAGAAGATTGCACAGCGTGAAAATGGATGTCCAAATATTGAGGCTGATAAAGGGTTCACTTGCCAAAAAGAGCAAACCTCATCTCCCCTTTCGTAAAGGATGTTGCGCGGTATTACATAAAGAGAATGAGCAGCGCGATAACCAGCGAGTAAATGCCGGTCGTCTCCGTGATCGCGCAGCCAAGGATCATGTTGGTACGCAGGTTGCCCGCGACCTCAGGCTGACGCGCCATGCCTTCGAGCGCCTTACCGACCGCATTGCCTTCGCCGATGGCGGGACCGATTGCGCCGATACCCATACACAGACCGGCACCGATCACCTTTGCCGCTTCAATGATTGCATTTCCAATTTCCATAACAGAAACCTCCTATATTTGATTGCTTTTGCAAATGGACTACAACTATGACTTTGTTCGTATCTCCGGATACATCTCGATTTGGCTAAGGGCTAAGAGTGAATGGTGAAAAACGATTGTGTGCTTCGCACTGATTTAAAATCGTTCGCGCAAGCGAACACCTCAGTCATTCACCCTTAGTTCTTAGTTCTTAGTCCTTCGTCTGATAAAAGATTGCCACAGCCGGTGTGCGCACCGGCTTCGCAATGACATACTTCCAGCAAAACTACTTTGCTTCCTTCTCCGCCGGGGGCGGGCAGGCGGCACCTACATAGACCATGGTGAGCATGGAGAACACCAACGCCTGAATAAATCCGGAGAACAGGTCAAAATAGAGCGAGAGCACCGCCGGAATACCCACCTGTAAAATGGGGATCGAGCTGATAAACGCGTTGGGGATCCAGCCTAATATGACCGCGCTTGCCGCAGCGAGGGCGTTGTAGATCAACATCGTCAGAACGCTGCCGCCCGCGACATTGCCGAAATGACGGAACGCCATAGAGATCGGCTGCGCGATCTCACTGACGATGTTCATCGGCGTCATGACAACGATCGGCTCGGTAAAGCCCTTGAGCCAGCCGAAGAAACCGTTGTTCTTGATGTTATAATACCACACAAGCACCGAGGTAACGAGCGCCCATGTGATCGTTGTGCTGATGTCTGCCGTCGCGCTGCGGAAGAATCCCAGCATGCTGATCAATGTACCCAGCAGGGACGAGCAGAACAATGCACCGATGTATGGGGCGAAGCGGAGATTATGCTCCCCCATCGTGTCGCGTACCATGTTATAAAGCATCCCGACGACCTTTTCCGTCAGCACCTGTTTCCCGCCCGGACGCTTTTTCAGGTTTTTGCCCAACCATATGCTCAGGATCACAAGCGTCAGCATCACGAGGAAGGAGGAGAGTACCGTCTCCGTAATCGTCACATCGAACAGCCCGAAAAACGAGAAGGAGAATAAAATTTTCGGACCGGTCACTTCAATCATTGTCTATTCTCTCCTATTACAATATATTTGGACAAGGAAGCCGGGCAGCCAGTCCGGCTTCCTTTCC
>JAEDOK010000018.1 GCA_016302005.1 Oscillospiraceae bacterium
ACGGTATCGCAATTAAAATGCGCGTTGCACATTTTAATTGGTGATTGGTATGAAAGCCCTCCGAGTTCACCCCTCGGAGGGCTTTTCGAGCAGCGAAGGACTCCCAATTCTGTCATTGCGAGGCGCTTGCGCCGTGGCAATCTATCTACCGATTTTTACACACCCGTAGTTCCTGCACGCGGCTTATGACTGTCCCCGCCCTACAGGATCGGTGCAAAACACGCGTCAGGCAAACAGCTTGACCGACAGGATGACCACACCTAAAATGACAAGTATAATACCTGTAGCGCGGTTGAGGACCTTTGCCGAAGCTTTATTGGCAAATCGGGCGCCGATTCTTGCCCAGATCAGCGTAAAGACAACACATAGCCCCAGTGTCAGCAGATCGGGCATTCCGCCGATGGCGAAGTGCGAGATCGAGCCGGTCAGGGCGGTAAACGCCATGATGAACACGCTCGTACCGACGGCGGTCTTCAGCTCGTAGCCGAGGACACTCGTCAGCACCAACAGCATCATAATGCCGCCGCCCGCGCCGACGAAGCCGCAGATAAAGCCGACCAAAGAGCCACAGATGACGGACTGAATGGCGCGTTTTTTCTTGGGCACGCCCTGCATGGCTTCCTTCGTGGTCATGACGGGCTTGACAATGAATTTCACGCCCATGAGCATCGTCATAATGACGGAGAAATTACCCATTGCCGTGTTCGGCACAAGGCTGGAAACAAAGCTGCCGACCAAGGTGAAGGTCAAAACGGCTGCCATCATGATCAGACCGTTTCGAACGTCCAGATTTCCGTTTTTCTTATAGGTGTAAGCCGAGACGGCGCTTGCCAGCACATCGGATGCCAGCGCGATACCCACCGCCTGATAAGCGTTCATACCCAGAAAGGTCACAAGCATCGGCGTAATGACCGCCGCAGCGCTCATGCCCGCAAAGCCCGTGCCGAGTCCCGCGCCGAGTCCTGCAAAGAAACAGACGACTACTTTCATGAAAACATCCATAACGATTCTTCTTTCTTACTTCACGCCTGCAAGCGGCTTTCCCTCCGTTTGCAGCGCTTTTTTTGCCACCGAGAGCATCAGCTTGATACGGTTGAGCTGGTTGACCTCGCTTGCCCCGGGGTCATAGTCCACGGCGGCGATGTTCGCGCCGGCAAAGGTCCTGCGGAGCTGCTTGATGACGCCCTTGCCGACCACATGGTTCGGCAGACAGGCAAAGGGCTGGATGCAGACGATGTTCTTCGTGCCCTCCGTCAAAAGCTCCGTCATCTCTCCCGCAAGGAACCACCCCTCACCGTACTGATTGCCGATGGACAGGATCGGCTTCGTCAGCTCCGCGATCTCCCCAATGGGCATGGAGGTCGAGAAGCGATTGCTCTCCTGCAAGGCACGCATCGCAGGCAAGCGAATGGCACGGACTGCCCGCAATCCGACGCTTGAAACCGTAGCGCCCATGGCCGAGGTGCCGAGAAACTCATGCTTATACTTTGCGTTATAGAGCGTGTAGCAGATAAAGTCCATCAGGTCGGGGACGACCGCCTCCGCACCCTCGCGCTCCAGCAGCTCCACCAAATAGTTGTTGGCAAGGGGCATATACTTGACCAAGATCTCGCCGACAACACCGACGCGCGGCTTTTGCAGCGTCTCGTCGATGGGCAGCGCATCAAAGTCCTGCACGATGCCCTTACAGGTCTCGGAGTAACGGTATTTGCTCTTCGGATCGGTCAGCGAGGCGATGCAGATACCACGCCATTTTTGGTGCAGCGCATTTGCCGCACCGGGCTCTTTTTCATACGGACGCACACGGTACAGGCAGCGCATCAGCAGGTCGCCATAGACGATAGCGCGCATCGCCGCAAGCAGCAACCCGGGGGTGATCTTGAAGCCGCTGTTTTTCTCCATGCCGTTGCCGTTGAGGGAGATCACAGGGATGTGCGACAGCCCCGCCTTGTCCAATGCGCGGCGGATAAAGGCGACATAGTTGCTCGCGCGGCAGCAGCCGCCGGTCTGGGTCATCATGATCGCCAAATGATCGGTGTCGTACTTTCCCGAAAGGACAGCGGACATGATTTGACCGACCACAACGATGGACGGGTAGCATGCATCGTTGTTGACATATTGCAGCCCGACATCCACGGCGGCGCGGGTGTCGTTGTCGAGGATCGCCACATGATAGCCGTAGCGGGTAAAGACCGGCTCCAAAATGTCAAAATGGATCGGACTCATCTGCGGCGCGAGGATGGTGTAGCCCTCCTTACGCATCTGCTCGGTAAACTCCGTGCGCTGATAAGCGGCGGGACGCGGCTGCGCCTTGATCCCCTGCTCTTTCCGCAGACGCATGGCGGCAAGCAGGCTGCGGATGCGGATACGCACCGCGCCGAGATTGTTGACCTCGTCGATTTTCAGCACGGTATAGAGCTTATTGCTCCCCTCCAAGATCTCGCAGACCTGATCGGTCGTTACCGCGTCCAGCCCGCAGCCGAAGGAATTGAGCTGGATCAGCTCCAAATCGTCGCGCTTGCGCACGAATTCCGCAGCAGCGTACAGGCGCGAATGGTAGACCCACTGATCGACCACGCGGAGCGGGCGCTCGGGTTTGAAGTCGATCGGCAGACTGTCCTCGGTAAAGACATCCAGCCCGTAGGACGCGATCAGTTCGGGGATGCCGTGGTTGATCTCAGGGTCGATATGGTAGGGTCTGCCCGCCAGCACGATGCCGGCGCGTCCTTCGCGTTCCATGTTTTCCAACACGCGCTTGCCCTCGGCGCGGATCTCCGCCTTTGCCTTTAACTGCTCCTCCCACGCCGCGTGTACCGCCGCACGGGTCTGCGAGGCGGGAATGTCCCACTCCTCGCCGCACAGGCGCACCAAACGCTTGGAGACCGTCTTTTCATCCGTGAACGCGAGGAAGGGGCGCAGATAACGCACCTCGCCCTCCGTGACGGCATCTATGTTGTTTTTCAGGTTTTCCGGGTAGGATACCACGATCGGGCAGTTGAAATGATTCTGTGCGTCGGGCGTCTCCTGATGCTCGTAAAATACGCAGGGATGGAAGATCGTACGGACGCCCTGATCGAGCAGCCATTGCACATGCCCGTGCGCAAGCTTCGCGGGATAGCACTCCGATTCGGAGGGGATCGTCTCCATGCCAAGCTCGTAAATTTTGCGGCTTGACAGCGGCGAGAGGATCACACGGAAGCCGAGTTTACGGAAGAAGGTCGCCCAGAACGGATAATTCTCATACAGGTTCAGCACGCGGGGAATGCCGATCTCGCCCCGCGTCGCCTCCTGTTCGGAAAGGGGCGAATAATCAAAGAGGCGTTTTCGCTTAAATTCGATCAAATTCGCTCCTTTTTCGCTCATAGCAGGTGCTCCGCTTCCTTTTTCGCAGCGGTTGCCCGTAATATAGCGCCGTCCGCCCGAGAATTTGTTCACCGTGAGCATACAATGGTTCGAGCAGCCGCCGCAGCGCACCGTGGAGGAGGTATAGGTCAGGCGCTCGATCTCCTCCGGCGGCAGCATCGTGCTTTTCTGCCCGGTGTAGCGCCGCTTTGCCAGCAGCGCTGCGCCGAAGGCGCCCATGATGCCCGCGATGTCGGGGCAGACTGCCTCGACGCCCGCGATCTTCTCAAACGCGCGCAAAACCGCGCGGTTATAGAAGATGCCGCCCTGCACGACGACACGCTTGCCCAAGTCCTTCGCATTCGAAAGCTTAATGACCTTAAACAAAGCGTTTTTGATGACGGAGTAGGCAAGTCCCGCAGAGATATCCGCGAGCGCAGCGCCCTCCTTCTGCGCCTGCTTGACATTGGAATTCATAAACACGGTGCAGCGCGTGCCGAGATCGACCGGATGCTCGGCAAACAGCGCCTCCCGGGCAAACTGCTGCGCCGAATAGCCGAGGGAGTTGGCAAAGTTCTCGATGAACGAGCCGCAGCCGGAGGAGCACGCCTCATTGAGCAGCACCGTGTCCACCGAGCCGTTGCGCAATTTGATGCACTTCATATCCTGCCCGCCGATGTCCAGCACACAATCCACCTGTTGGTCAAAATAGGATGCGGCGGTGCAGTGGGCGATTGTCTCGACCTCGCCCTCGTCCAAGCAGAACGCCGCCTTGAGCAGCGCCTCACCGTAGCCCGTCGAGCAGGCGCGGGCGATGTAGGCCTCCTTCGGAAGCTGCTTCCGCAATGCTGCGATGGCGGCTACGGCAGTGCGCACCGGGCTGCCCTGATTGTTCGCGTAGAAGGAGAACAGCAGTTCTCCGTCCTTGCCGATCAGAGCAAGCTTCGTCGTGGTGGAGCCTGCGTCGATGCCGAGGAAACACTCGCCGTGGTAGCTTTGCAGTTCTCCCTTCGGCACGATTGCATTCGCGTGGCGCAGGCAGAAGGCGTCATATTCCTCATGGTCGGCAAACAGCGGCGGCAGGCGCTTGATTTCAAACTGCATCTGCACGCCCGATTTCAGCCGTGTGAGCAGGTCGGAAAGCGCAACGGTCTTTGCCTCCTTGCTCTCCAACGCCGCGCCCATTGCCGCGAACAGGTGGGAATTCTCGGGATCGACCGTCGTCTCCGGCGTCAGGTGCAGCGTGCGCACAAACGCCTTTTTCAGCTCCGGCAGAAAGTGCAGCGGGCCGCCCAAAAACGCAACGCAGCCACGGATCGGCTTTCCGCAGGCAAGCCCCGAGATGGTCTGATTGACGACCGCCTGAAAGATCGACGCGGCAAGATCTGCTTTCGTCGCGCCCTCGTTGATGAGCGGCTGAATGTCCGTCTTCGCGAACACGCCGCAGCGTGCGGCAATGGGATAGATTTCTTTGTATTGCGCGGCAGCATCATTCAGACCCACCGCGTCGGTTTGCAGGAGGGACGCCATCTGGTCGATGAACGAGCCGGTACCACCCGCGCATACGCCGTTCATGCGCTCCTCCAAGCCGCCCTGAAAATAGATGATCTTCGCATCCTCGCCGCCCAGCTCAATGGCGACGTCGGTCTGCGGCGCGACAAATTGCAGCGCCGAGGCGACCGCCACGACCTCCTGCACGAAGTCAATGTCCAGCGCCTTGCCCAAATTGATGGAGCCGGAACCGGTAATGCCTACGCGCAGAACGCAGTCACCGACCTGCTCCCTCGCCTCCCGCAGAAGCTCCGCAAGCGTCTGCTGCGTGTGGGCGCAGTGGCGGCGATAGCTGCCGAACAGGAGTTCGCCGTTTTCATCGAGGACGACAAGCTTCACCGTGGTGGAGCCGATGTCGATCCCCGCTCTATATTCTCTCAAAAAAAGACCTCCCGTCACTTCAAGCGGATTGCTCGAATTGGCTGTTATACAGTTTGGCGTAGAAGCCGCTGCGGGCAAGAAGCTGCTCATGCGTGCCGCTCTCTATGATATCGCCGTCCTTGAGCACCAGAATCAGATCGGCGTTTTTGATCGTGGAAAGACGATGGGCAATGACAAAGGAAGTTCGATCCTTCATGAGTTCGTCCATTGCGTTCTGAATTTGCAGCTCCGTGCGGGTATCGACGGAGCTGGTCGCCTCATCCAAAATCAACATCGGGCGGTCAGCGATCATCGCGCGGGCAATGGTGAGCTGCTGCTTCTGCCCCTGGGAGAGGCTGACCTGATCGTTCAGCACCGTGTCATAGCCCTTCGGCAGCGTGCGGACAAAGTGATCCAGCCCAACCGCACGGCAAGCCGCCTTCATTTTCTCCTCGGTCGCACCCTCGGTGCAGTAGACGAGATTCTCGCGCACCGTGCCCTCAAACAGCCATGTATCCTGCAAAACCATGCAGAAACGGCTGCGCACCTCCTCGCGCTTGACGTCTGCGGTGGGGATGCCGTCGATCAAAATTCTGCCGCCCTGGATCTCGTGGAAGCGCATCAGCAGATTGACGAGTGTCGTCTTGCCCGCGCCTGTCGGACCTACAATGGCGATCTTCTGCCCGGGCTTTGCCTTGGCGGAGAAGTCGTAAATGACGATCTTGTCGGAATCCTCATAGCCGAAGCGGACATGCTCGAATTCCACGGCGCCCTTCGTCTCGCCGAGGGAGGCGGTCTTTCCGCTCTCGTCCGCCATTTCCTCCGCCTCCAAGAACTCAAAGACCCGCTCGCCCGCTGCGGCGGCGGATTGCAGCGTCTGCGCCGCCTGCGCGATCTGGGACAGCGGCTGCGTAAAGTAACGGACATACATCATGAACGCCACGATCACCTCAAAGCCGATGCGCCCGTTCATCGTCAGCAGTGCGCCGACGACGCACACCGCGACATAGCCGAGGTTGCCGATGAAGCCCATGATCGGCTGCATCATGCCCGAAAGGCACTGCGCACGGAAGCCGCTCTCGCGGAGCTTTTCATTCAGCTCGTCGAAGGTCTCCTGTGACTTCTTCTCGGCATTGTATGCCTTAACGACCGTATGCCCCGAGTACATCTCCTCAATATGCCCGTTGACCTCGCCGAGGTGGCGCTGCTGCCGCGCGAAATATTTCTGCGAATGCGCCATGATTACCATCATCAGCGCGAAGCCGAGCAGCGTCGATAAGACCGCCGTCAGCGTCATGATAACATCCGTCAGGAGCATCATCAGAAGCGAACCGAGCAGAAGCGTCACGGCAGAGACGAGTGTGCCGATGCTCTGGTTCAGCGACTGAGAAATGGTATCCACATCGTTGGTCACGCGGGAGAGGACATCGCCCGTGGAGGTTTTGTTGTAGTACCACATCGGCAGTCGGTTGATTTTCCGCGAGATATCGCCGCGCATTTTTCTGGACACGCGCTGCGTCACCGTCGCCATAATGAAGTGCTGCAGGAAGCTCAAGATCGCGCTTCCCGCGAAGAACGCCACCAGCGTAAAGCCGATGCGCGCGATTGCGTCCATATCGATGCCTGTCTGCATACCTTCCATGATCGTCTCAGTCATCTCGGAGACCTTGTCGGGTCCCAGCAGCGTCAGCACCGTGCCGATGGCGGCAAAGAGCAGCGCGACGATCATCGCAAACCAGTATTTTTTACAATAGACAAGCAGTTTTTTCCATGTGCCCGTAAAGTTTTTCGCTTTCTCGGGCGCAGCCTTTCCCGCCGAATGCGGGCCGTGTTTCATATTCATTCTGCCAGCTCCTCCTTTGAAAGCTGCGAGTATGCGATCTGACGGTAGACCTCGCAGTTCTTCATCAGCTCCGCGTGCGTGCCGATGCCGGCGATCTTCCCCTCGTCGAGGACGATGATGCTGTCTGCGTCCCGGATGGTGCCGATGCGCTGCGCAACAATCAGCTTGGTGCTGTCTGCGCAGTCTCTTGCAAGCTGCCTGCGCAGCTCTCGGTCGGTCTTATAGTCGAGGGCGGAGAAGGAATCGTCAAAGATCAGGATCTCGGGATGCCTGCAAACCGCTCTTGCAATGGAAAGCCGCTGCTTCTGTCCGCCGGAGAGGTTGCTGCCGCCCTGCGCGATATAGCCGTCATAGCCCTCCGGCAGCTTCTCGACGAATTCCGCCGCCTGCGCGGTGTAAACCGCCTCAACCACATCGGAGCTTTTTTCCTTCGCATCGTTTCCGAAGGCGACATTGCTGCGCACCGTACCGGAGAACAGCACCGCCTTCTGCGAGACATAGCCGATCTTATCGCGCAGCGCCTGCTGGGTATAGCTTCGCACATTCACGCCATCCACCATGATCTCGCCCTCGGTCGCGTCATAAAAGCGCGGAACGAGATTGACGAGCGTGCTCTTGCCGCTGCCCGTCGCGCCGATGATGGCGACGGTCTGACCGCGATGGGCGGTAAAGCTGATGTCTTGCAGCATATCATGCTCCGCGCCGGGATATCGGAAGCAGACATTGCGGAACTCGATCTCGCCCCGCGTGCCGAAGCCGGTGTCCGTGACCGTGCCATCCTCGATGGAGAGCGGCGTGTCCAAAACCTCCAAAATACGCTTGGCGGACACCGACGCACGCGGCAGAAGGATAAAGATCATCACAAGCAGCATAAACGCCATGACGACCTGCATTGCGTATTGGGAGAAAACGATCATGTCCGAAAACAGCGTGATCTTCTCCGTCATCTGCGCGCTGTTGATCAAAGCCGCGCCGATCCAATAAATCGACAGACTCAACCCGTTCATCACGAGCTGCACCGTCGGCATCAGAATTGCCATTGCCCTGCCGGTAAACAGGTGCGTAGCGGTCAGCGTCTCGTTGCTTTCGTCAAACTTCTTCTCCTGATAGCCCTCGGCATTGTAGGCGCGCACGACGCGCAGACCGGTCAGATTCTCCCGCGTGACGCGGTTGAGATCGTCCGTCAGACGCTGGAGCTTTTTGAACTTCGGCAGCACCAGCAGCACGGCAAGCGTAGCGACAAAGATCAGGATCGCGACCGCAACGGCAGTGGAGATCGTCCACGCCGCGCTCTTGCCGGAGATCTTGGTGATCGCCCATGTCGCCATGATCGGTGCCTTGATGATGGATTGCAGGCCGAGCACGATCAGCATCTGTACCTGCGTGACATCGTTGGTCGTGCGGGTGATGAGGCTTGCCGTTGAGAATTTGCCGATCTCCTCCATGGAGAACGACTGCACCTTGGTAAACAATCTGCCGCGGAGCGTCGCGCCGAAGTTAGTCGCGACCCGTGCCGCAAGCACCGCCACGCCGACGGAGGAGAGCAGACTGCCGAGGGCGCACAGCAGCATTTTGCCGCCCGCGATCAGCACCTCGCGCATCAGGTTGCCCTCCGTTTTGACAAGCGTTGTGATCTCCGACATATAATCCGGCAGCCGGAGATCGAGCCAGACCTGAACGACAATAAAGCCGACCGCACAGGCGATCAGCCCCCAGTCCCTCTTTTTCAGATTCTTCAATATTCTAATCATCGCTTCAGAGTCCTTTCCGAATACACTGTATGCCGAAATTATATCGGCGGAATCTAAACTGAAACGAAACAATCCGAACGGAGCGCTTCTCTCCGTTCGGATTGTTTCATATTTGGCTTGGGACGCAAAACTGCTCCCCCGTTTGTCATTGCGAGGCGCTTGCGCCGTGGCAATCTTGGCAGCTCAAGCCCCGAACGCAGCTCACCATCCGCACCCGCCCCTGTAGGGCGGGGACATGTCCCCGCCGTCCGCGAAGCGGCAGACAGCACAAGCTGACGCATTTATACGCAGTCGGCAGCTCCTCCACAAGATTGCCACGGGCGCCGGCGCCCTCGCAATGACACGGATTGCCTCCTCTTTGTCATTGCGAAGCCGGTGCGCACACCGTCTTCGCCAATCTTGTGCAGGCAGCGCCCGTTGGTTGTCGTCCTACTTTTTCTTCTTTTTCTCGTTTTTCTCCAGCGAATCGCGCAGGTTTTTCAGATGCTCCGACAAGGGGACATCCGAACGCAGCGGGAACAAAAAGCGCGGGCGCTGCTTTCTTTTCTCCTGGGCGCTGCGAACATAGGCTTTCAGATGCTCATAGCGCACGATGACCTCATTGCTCTTTGCAAACGCGCGGATCCGGCTGACAAGGTGCGTCGAATAGGCAACGTCGATTAGGAACACGCCGAAAAACAGCCCGATGAAGAACGAAAACGCCAAATTCCGCGAGAGCCATGCCAGGGCGCTGAGAATGTGCGGGTGAAGCAAAAAATAATATGCCGCGCCGAGGAGCGCCCAGATCAGGGAGAATTTCGGGCAGATCAAGCCTTGGATATTGCCCCACTCCCTGCGGTAGTCCCACAGGCGCACCTTAAAGACCTTGAGACTCAGGATACCGGCAATGTACTCGATCAGCGTCATACAGACCGCCATGGCAAGGAACAGCAGCGCCTTGCTCCAAAACAGGCTGAGTCCCGTCTCCCGTTCCAGCGAGGCGATCAGAAACAAAAAGCACAATCCAAAGCCGTAAAGCGGGATATAGGGTCCCACGCAAAAACCCGGGTTGATCCACTTGCGCTCCGGATTGGCAGACGAGATGAAACGGCGGAACAGCAGCTCTGTCACCCAGCCGATCACGGAACCGATAAAGAAAAGAAACGCCAGCACCAGCCAAATATTCATGTCCGTTTTCCTCCCTCTTCGCCGCTTTCCGAGAGCGTCACCGTAAAGGTCGTGCAGCCGTTTTCACTGCGCACCTCCACCGCGCCTTGATGCAGTTCGACCACGCGCTTGACAATGGCAAGCCCGATACCGTTGCCCTCGGAGGAATGCGAGGTATCCGCCTGATAGAATTTTCGAAAGATTTTCTCCTGCTCCTCCGGCGGAATCGTCTCACCTACATTGCGCACACTGACGAAAATCCGCCCTGCACGCTTCGAAATAACAACTCCGATCGTCCCGTTTTCCGGCGAGAACTTGATTGCGTTTTCGAGCAGATTGATCCACACCTGCTTCAGCAGCTCCTCATTCGCCGTGATCCGATGCTCGCCCAGCTCGAGCTGCCATTGCAGCCCCTTTTTTGACCACTTCCGTTCCAGCAAAAGGATGCTCGCACGAAGCTGCTCTGAGAGATTGTATTCGGTTTGATCGGTCAGAATGCTCTGATTCTCGATCTTTGTCAGATTCAGCACATTCGTCGCCATATAGGAAAGGCGCATAGACTCCTCTTCGATAATATCAAGGTATTCCAAACGCTGCTGCTCCGTGAGGTTGCCACGCTTGAGCAATTTTGCAAAGCCCGCGATGGAGACGATCGGCGTTTTGAATTCGTGGGAAAAGTTATTGATAAAATCCGAGCGCAAAAGCTCAGTGTTTTGCAGCTCCTGCGCCATTTTGTTAAAACCGTCGGATAACTCCGTATAGGCGGGAATGTGCGCATAAGGCTCGTGAAACTCCAGCCGTGTCTCAAGATCACCCGAGGCAAGAAGCTGCATCTGCGCGATCAAGGTGCGGATCGGGCGCAGGGCAAAGCGGCTCGAGATCGCCATAAGCACTGTGCCGATCAAAAGGCTTGCCGCAGCCATATAAAAAATCAGATAGTACATCCGCGACGGTGTAGACAGCACGCCCGTCCGCACAAGCAGAAACACCGTGCCGCCGCCGAGCAGCAGCGCCAAAAATAAGCCAAGGAAAATTAGCGCCGACAGCAGCACCGTCACCGTGATACGACCTTTGATCCGTTTCATACCTTTTTAACCGCCTTATATCCCAGCCCGCGCACGGACTCGATCTCAAATTCATCCCAGCCCTCGAAGCGTCTGCGCAGTCTGCCGATGTGCACCGTCACAGTCTCCCAGCCCGTCTCACTGCTTGCGCCCCAGATCTCGTCCATGAGTTGGATCCGCGTGAAGATTTTCCCCGGATAGGACAGGAGCTTATAAAGGAGCTGAAATTCCTTCTGCGGCAGCTCCTGCGTCTGTCCCGCGCGGGTCACCGTCATGGAATCATAGTCCAGCGTCACATCTCCGATCACAATTTTTCGCTCACTGGCGATCTTCGCCCGCCGCAGCAAGGCGCGAATCCGAAGAAGCATCTCTTCCTCGTCGATCGGCTTGGTCATATAGTCGTCCGTTCCCGCGAGGAAGCCCTTTCGCTTGTCCTCCGGGAGCTGCTTGGCGGAGATCATAAGGATCGGCAGCTCACTCTGCGCCGCGCGGAGGGTCTTGGTAAACTCGTAGCCGTCCATTTTCGGCATCATGATATCCAAAACCGCGAGGTCAATATGCTCCCGATCCAAAACCTCGAGCGCCTCCTCCCCGTTCTCCGCAGGAAACACGGTATAGTTCTCCGCCTCCAGCACCGCTTGCAGCAGCCGTCTGGTATTCTTATCATCATCCGCAACCAAAATACGAAACATAAGTATCACCCCTATCCTGATTTGTAGGGCGGGGACATGCCCCCGCCGACCGCGCAGCGGCAGACAGTACAGACGAATAAACCTGTGCGCATTTGGTAGTTCCTACACGCGGCAGGGACATGTCCCAGCCCTACATCGCCTGTTTCGTTGATCAAGGTGCATCGGATTGCAAGGCATCTTTGGTTGTATCCTCATACCGGCACCGATTTTGAAGCCGCCTTTACCATGGAATTATAGCACAGCAGTCTTTCTTTTTCCACCCGTTTCACGTTTCTTCTCTTTTTTTCTTGCCAAAGCGCATTCAAAGCGATATGATAAGGAAAAAGGAAAAGGAGGCACAGGATGGAACGCATTCTTCTCGTGGAGGACGACGGCACGATTGTCGCCGCACTGACACAGTTTTTACACTCCGAGGGTTTTTCCGTGCAGAGTGCATCCGGTCAAACGGAGGCGCTTGCCGCCATCGAAGCTGCGGAATTCGACCTTGTTCTGCTGGATGTCGGTCTGAAAGACTGCAACGGTTTTTCGATCTGCTCCGCGATCAAGCAGCGCACCAAAAGTGCCGTGATCTTTCTCAGTGCCTCCGGGGACGAATACAGCGTTGTCACAGGGCTTGACCTCGGCGCGGATGATTACATTGCCAAGCCCTTCCGTCCTCGTGAGCTGATTTCGCGGATCCGCAGCGTCCTAAGGCGCACGGGACGCGCCCAGTCCGTGATCGAGCTGGGCATCGTCCGCGTGGACACCGACCGCGCCGCCGCGACCAAAAACGGCGTTGATCTTAACCTCTCCGCGCTGGAATACCGTCTTTTGTTGGTCTTTCTCAACCACCGTGGGATGACGCTCAGCCGTGCGAAGCTTTTAGAGGAGATTTGGGATGTCGCCGGGGACTTCGTCAACGACAATACACTCACCGTCTATATTAAGCGCCTGCGCGAAAAATTAGAGGACGACCCGCAGGAGCCGCAGCTCATCCGCACAGTGCGCGGCGTCGGCTACCGCTTGGAGGGCTGAATATGCTGCGAAATCCCGAAATTCGGCGAATGCTCGCCGTCTCGGTGCCATTGTGCGCGATCTTCTGCGCTGTCTGCCTTTGGCTCGATGTGCGCGCAGGGCTTCTGACCGCCGCATTGAGCATTCTCCTACTCACGCTGTATCTTTTCAGCGCTCGTAGGCGCTACCGCACGATGGCACGTTTGGCGGAGGATATCGACGCAGTTCTGCACGGACGGCGGGATATCAGCTTCGCGCAATACACCGAGGGTGAGGTCAGCCTTTTGCGCAGCGAGCTGCGGAAAATGACTGTTCGGCTCACGGAGCAGTCCGAGCAGCTTCGGCAGGAGAAGGTGCAGCTTGCAGAATCCATGGCAGATATCTCGCATCAGATGCGCACACCCTTAACGGCGGTCAATCTCCTGCTGACCGGCTTGCGTGATCCCGACACCACAGAGGATGCGCGGCAAAACAGCCTCCGCACCCTGCGCAGGCAGGTGCAGCGGATGGACTGGCTCGTCAACGCACTTTTGAAGCTCGCCAAGCTCGATGCGGGCACGGTGCAGTTCCGATGTGAGCGCGTCGCCCTTTCCGAGCTGATCGCCCGCGCCGCCGAGCCGCTTTCCATTCTCATGGAGGTCAAGGGACAGCACCTTTCCGTGCAGGCGTCGGGCAGCGCGGAATGCGACCTCGCATGGACGGCGGAGGCGCTTGGCAACATCTTAAAAAACTGCACCGAACACATGCAGGAAGGGACGATCACCGTGACAGCGGAGGAGAACGCGGTCGCCGCCTGCATCCGCATTCGCGACGAGGGCAGCGGCATCGACCCGGAGGATCTGCCGCACCTGTTTGAGCGCTATTATAAGGGACGCAACGCCTCACAGGAGAGCGTCGGCATCGGGCTTGCGCTTTCCCGCTCCATCGCAGTCGCCCAAAACGGCACGCTTTCCGCTTCGAATGTCCAAGGCGGTGCAGAGTTCACGCTGAAACTGTATAAGGGTACGGTATGACTGCATCGAAAAAGGCGCGGGAAAAGTGCCGCTTATTTCCATCTTAAATGCCCCTTGCGGGCATTTTTTATTATGACAGAATTGTCACATTTGAGTCACCGAGGTGTCACCGAAGGGCTGTATACTTAGCGCAGAAAGATCGAAAAGGAGCAAAACACAATGGAATTATTACGCATCGAACACCTGAGCAAGACCTACGGCACGGGTGAAAATACCGTCCGCGCCTTGGACGATGTCTCTTTCAGCGTTGCGCAAGGTGAGTTTTTGGCAATCACCGGTCCCTCCGGCTCGGGCAAATCGACCCTTCTGCACATTCTCGGCGGCGTGGACCGACCGACGAGCGGCAAGGTCTACATGAACGGCGAGGAGGTCTATTCCCGCTCGGATACCGCGCTTGCCATTTTCCGCCGCCGCGAGGTCGGGCTGATCTATCAGTTTTACAACCTCATTCCCGTGCTGAATGTGGTGGAGAACATCACCCTGCCCGTCTTGATGGACGGCAGAAAGGTCAACGAGGAACGCCTGCGCGAGCTGCTGCACACTCTGCGCCTGGAGGGGCGCGAAAAGCACCTGCCCAACCAGCTCTCCGGCGGACAGCAGCAGCGTGTGTCCATCGGCAGAGCGCTGATGAACGCTCCCTCCGTCGTCCTTGCCGACGAGCCGACGGGCAATTTGGACAGCAAAAATTCGCAAGAGATCGTCGAGCTGTTAAAATACTCCAACCGTGAGTACGGGCAGACTCTCATCGTCATCACCCACGATGAATCCATCGCTCTGCAAGCGGATCGCGTCATTGCCATCGAGGACGGGCATATCGTCAGAGACGAGGTGATTCGCAAATGAGTATCTTCCGCCGCGTCGCGGTGCAGTCCATGCGCAAAAACCGCACCCGCACAATCGTGACCATCATCGGCGTGATCTTGTCGGCAGCGATGTTCACGGCGGTCACAACCTTTGCCGGTACCCTGCTGCACCATTTGCAGCGCACCGCCGCCTACCAGTCGGGCACCTATTATTTCTCTCTCTTGGATGTGGACGCCGCGACCGCCGAGGCGGTTGCAAAAGACAAGCAGACCGAAACGCTCACAGCGGCGCAGGTGCTCGGCTATGCCAAAGTTGCCTCGGCAAACGAGAACAAGCCCTTTCTCTATGTCCACGGCATGGACGAAAGCTATACCGACCTGCTGCCCGTCCACCTGATCGCAGGCAGGATGCCGGAAAACAGCACGGAGCTGGTCGTTCCCGAGCATTTGGACTATGACGGTGAGGTCACACTTGCTCTTGGTGAGACCGTCACGCTCGAATTTGGTATCCGCAGCTACCAAGGCGCACCGCTCTGGCAAAATAATATGTATTTCCCCCGCGATCCGGAGGACTTTACGCCCACAATGACGCGCACCTATACCGTCGTCGGCATCAGCGAACGAGCGGACTACGAGAACTACAGTGCGCCCGGCTATCTCGCCCTGACGCGTGCCGATCCCACGATTGAAACAGGCTTCTATGACCTCTATGTGCGCACAACGGACTACGACACCGACACAATGAATGCCTTTATGGATCGCTACACCTTCAGCGCGGGCGGTGTGAACTGGAACTACCTAATGGCACTCGGCAACTATAAATATGACAATTTTACCGGCTTTGTCACGGTCTTTGTCGGCGTACTCGTCTTTTTGATCCTGCTTGGCTCCGTCAGTATGATCTACTCCGCCTTCTCCATCTCCGTCAGCGAACGCACGAAACAGTTTGGGTTGCTCTCCTCCATCGGCGCAACGAGAAAGCAGCTCCGCGCCACCGTCCTGCACGAGGCGGCGATCGTCTGCCTGATCGGTATCCCCCTCGGGCTTCTGGCAGGCTGTGGCGGAATGTGGGTCACGATCTCGCTTTTGGGCGACAAGCTGACCGGCATGTTCGGCGGTGCAAGCAACGGCGGTCTTGCCATGCAGTACCATATCTCCACCGTCTCCCTGATCACCGCCGCAGTCATTGCCATTTTGACCGTTTTCCTCTCCGCGATTCTTCCCGCACGGCGCGCCATGAAGGTAAGCGCCATTGAAGCCATCCGCCAGAGCCGCGATGTCGCCGTCAAGGGGCGCGATGTGCGCAGCGGCAAGCTGACCTACAAGCTGTTCGGTCTGTCCGGCATGCTTTCAAAAAAATACTTCCGCCGCAGCCGCAAAAAATACCGCGCGACGATCTTCTCCCTCGCCATGAGCGTCCTGCTCTTCGTCTCGGCGGGCACCTACGGAATGTATCTGACCGATTCCGTCGAGGTTGTCTCCGGCACCACGCCCTACGACCTCAGCTACAGCTCGAGCGCAGTGTCTATGGACGACTATGAAAAAATTCTGCCCGATCTGCGGCAAGCGGACGGCATCAAAACCGCCGTCGCTTCCACCCTGCGCGTGGAAAGCACCGTCTTTGACGCAGGTCAGCTTGCCAAAAGCTATGTAGACTTCCTCAACGGCGCGTCGGAGCCGTCGCAGACGGAGATCAGCATTTTCTACCTCGACGATGCCAGCTTTGACGCCGTTTTGTCGCATTGCGGTCTGACTCGCGCAGACTATGACGCCAACCCCGGCGCAATCGTCTGCAACCGCGTCTTTTCCCACCTCTATTCCATCGACGGCAACGAGCGCATCACCTATCAGGGTGCCTATTTGGACGAAAACCAAACTGCAGTGGAGCTCTTGCAAAGCGACCCCACCGAAAACGAGGTCTACGAAGGCAGCGAGTACTTAGACGGCGCATGGGTCAGCCATTACAGCAACTACGAAACGAGCGAGCAGACCATCCGCCCGGCGAAGCTTCAGCAGCAGCGAATCCTCGCCTACACGGACGAAGACCTGTTCGGCACGAACCGCGATATGATCTGCCTGTATCTGCCCTACAGTGCCCTGGAGGGCGAATACGCCGGCGAGCTTTACTGCACCGTCTCCGACAATGACGCGGCGCAGGCGTCGCTTGCGGAGGTCTTTGCGGCGCACGGCGTCTCTTATCGCCGCAACCGTCTGTATAATGCCCTCGACGAGCAGCGCACCGCAAACAACATGCTCACCGTCGTGCGCGTCTTCTCCTACGGCTTTATCACGCTCATCTCGCTCATTTGCGTGGCAAATGTCTTTAACACCATTTCAACCAACATCGCCCTACGGCGCAGAGACTTCGCCATGCTCCGCTCCGTCGGCATGACGCGCGGCGGCTTGAATGGCATGGTGTGCTTTGAATGCGGGCTGTACGGCTTCCGTGCCCTGCTGATTGGATTGCCTCTGTCTGCAGCGCTCACCTATCTGTTATATCGTGCCGCCACAGGTATGTATTATAATAATGATTTCCGTCTGTCGTGGTCGTCTGTCATCATCGCCTCGCTCAGCGTATTTCTCGTCGTGTTCGTCTCGATGATGTATGCTATGCGCAAAGTCAAGAAGGACAACCCCATTGACGCACTAAAGGAGGAAAACACCTGAGATGAAAAAGTTATCGCTGTTTGCGGCGCTTTTGCTCTGCCTGACGCTGCTCGGTGGCTGCTTCTTTTCTTGGGAATCAGATCTGCTTCCCGCAGCGGAGTATTCCGATTGGAATCTGATCTTGGTCGATGCTGAGCATTCCGTCCCCTCGGATTGGGAGGTGACTTTGGTCGATCTGCGCGGCGGCGAACAGGTCGATCGGCGCATCATCGACCCCTTGCAGGAGATGTTCGATGCCTGCCGCGCGGACGGTCTGCTCCCCATCGTCTACTCCGGCTACCGCTCACAGGAGACGCAGCAGAGCATTTATGACCGCAACTTAGCGGGAAACATAGCCGACGGCTATTCCTTGGAGGAGGCGGAGGCGCTCACGCGGCAATGGGTCGCCCTCCCCGGCACGAGTGAACACCAGCTCGGACTTGCCGTAGATATTGACTCGGAAGACCCCGACCAATGCAGCGATGAGGCAGTCTGGGCATGGCTTTGGGAGCACTGCGCGGAATACGGCTTCATTCTCCGCTACCCCGCCGACAAAACCGACATCACAGGCATCGGCTACGAGCCATGGCACTTCCGCTATGTCGGCAAAGAAGCCGCCCAAAGCATCATGTCCGAGGGCATCACTTTGGAGGAATACTTATCTAACGAATAGTGATTACTGATACTGAAAACCGATTAAAATATTCATTTCAATCGGTTTTCAACGCCGTTCCGGCGTTGCATTTTCGCGATGATAAGGTAAGCATCGCGAAAATACATCTCGTACCAATCACGGTATCGCAATTAAAATGTGCGTTGCACATTTTAATTGGCAGACTGTCAAAAAACTACAGCTTTGTCATTGCGAGACCCCGAAGGGGTCGTGG
>JAEDOK010000144.1 GCA_016302005.1 Oscillospiraceae bacterium
GGCCGGTGTACTTGCCGGTGGTGACGACGAGCGCGCCGGTGTTGCTCAGCTTGCCCTCGCCGCGGCGCAGGGCAGCTTCGGTGAGCTGTGCGGGACCGAGGTTGCGGTAAACCGCTTTGGGGGCGAGAATGCCCAGCTTTTCAAGGCCGTAAGTTTCCATACTATTTCCTCCTAATCATATCTGCCGCCGAAGCGGCGAATAGAAATGTCTATAGGTGAAAGCCAATGTCCACCGAATACAATTTTATCACACTCGAAACAAAATAGCTATAGGTTTTTGCAATTTATTTCTGAACAAACCGAAAATTTCTTCATGGAACGTGCCGCCGGTATGTACGCGGCAGTGCCTGCACCGGGCGGATAGTATCCGCCCCTACGGCGTAGACTCCAATTCTTTCTCGTAGGGGCGGCTATTAGCCGCCCGCGTTTGAGATCCGCGCGGAGCGCTCCGACACTATTCACTATTCACTGAAATCCGTAGTTCCTGCACCGGGCGGATACGATCCGCCCCTACGCCCCGTCTTGCGAAAGCTCACTCCACGACCAACGCACCATTCCGTACGACTACAGTAAGGGTGGTGTTCGGGGTGATGTCGCCCTTGACGATGCGCTTTGCCAGCAGCGTCTCGACTGTGTGCTGCAAATACCTCCGCAGCGGTCTTGCGCCGTACTGGGGGTCGTATGCCGCGTCGATGACGAACTGCTTTGCCTCCTCCGTCAGCGCACACTTAAGCTGCTTCTCCGCCAGACGGCGGTTGAGCTGCGCAAGCTGCAAATCAATGATGTGCACGATATTCTCCTTCGTCAGCGGCTTATAGAAGACGATCTCATCCAGACGGTTCAGGAATTCCGGACGGAACGAACGCTTCAACAGCTGCTCCACCTGCGCCCTTGCCTCCTCGCTGATCTCGCCGCTTTCGTTGATGCCGCCCAGCAGGTATTCCGAGCCGAGGTTGCTGGTCAAAATCAAAATCGTGTTCTTGAAATCCACCGTCCTGCCCTGGGAATCGGTGATTCTGCCGTCATCCAAGACCTGCAGCAGCACATTGAACACATCGGGATGCGCCTTTTCCACCTCGTCGAACAGCACGACGGAATAGGGATGCCGCCGCACCGCCTCGGTGAGCTGACCGCCCTCGTCATAGCCGACATAGCCGGGAGGCGCTCCGATCAGACGGGAGACGGAGAACTTCTCCATATATTCGGACATATCAATGCGCACGAGGTTCTTTTCGTCGTCAAACAGTGCCTCGGCGAGGGCTTTTGCCAGCTCCGTCTTGCCGACGCCCGTGGGGCCTAAGAACAGGAACGAGCCAAGCGGACGGTTCGGATCCTGAATGCCCGCACGGGACCGCAAAATGGCTTCCGAAACGGACTTGACCGCCTCCTCCTGCCCGACGACGCGCTTGTGCAGCACATCCTCCAAATGCAGGAGCTTTTCGCGCTCGCCCTCGACGAGCTTTGCCACGGGAATGCCCGTCCAGCGCTCGACAATGCGGGCGATCTCCTCCTCCGTCACCTTGTCGCGCAGGAGGTTGCTCTGCTTGGCGTTCTGCGCAAGCTGCTCCTCGTGGGCAAGCTGCTTCTTCAGCTCCGGCAGCTCGCCGTATTTCAGCCGCGCCGCCGTCTCAAGGTCATATTCCTGCTCGGCGCGCTCGATCTGCGCGCCCAAATCCTCAATGCGCTCCCGGAGCTGCTGCACCTTGCCGATGGCGTTCTTCTCGTTCTCCCACTGGGTCTTCATGGCGTTGAATTTCTCCCGCTGCTCCGCAAGCTCCTTGCGCAGCTCCGCCAGTCTGCCCTGTGACAGCGCGTCATTTTCGTTTTTCAGCGCCGCTTCTTCAATTTCCATTTGGATGATCTTACGGCGGATCACATCCAGCTCCGTGGGCATCGAGTCCATCTCCGTGCGGATCATCGCGCACGCCTCGTCAATAAGGTCGATCGCCTTGTCCGGCAGGAAACGGTCGGTGATATAGCGGTCGGACAGCGTCGCGGCGGCAATGATGGCGGGGTCGGTGATCTTCACGCCGTGGAACACCTCATAGCGCTCCTCCAACCCGCGCAAAATCGCGATGGTATCCTCCACCGTCGGCTCGCTGACCAAGACCGTCTGGAAGCGGCGCTCCAGGGCGGGATCCTTTTCAATATACTTGCGGTATTCGTCGAGGGTCGTCGCGCCGATGCAGTGCAGCTCGCCCCGCGCCAGCATGGGCTTTAACAGGTTGCCAGCGTCCATGCTGCCCTCGGTCTTGCCCGCGCCGACGATGGTATGCAGCTCATCAATGAACAGAATAATGCGCCCCTCGGAGCTTTTGACCTCGTTCAACACCGCCTTCAAGCGCTCCTCAAACTCGCCGCGGTACTTCGCGCCCGCGATCAGAGCACCCATGTCGAGGGAGAAGATCGTCTTGTCCTGCAGGGATTTCGGCACATCGCCCCGCACGATCCGCTGCGCCAAGCCCTCGGCGATGGCGGTCTTGCCCACGCCCGGTTCGCCGATCAGGACGGGGTTATTCTTTGTCTTTCGGGAGAGAATACGAATGACATTTCGAATCTCATCGTCTCTGCCGATGACGGGATCGGTCTTCTTCTCCCGCGCCTTTTTGACAAGGTCGGTGCCGTACTTCTCCAGCGCCTCATAGGTGCTCTCGGGGTTGTCCGTCGTCACGCGCTGGCTGCCGCGAATGCCCTGCAGGGTCTGCAAGGCGTTCTCCTTCGTCACGCGGTAGTCGGAAAACAGCGGACGCACCGTGTCGTCGGCGGTGTCCAGCATGGCGAGGAAGAGATGCTCCACGGAGACATAGTCGTCGCGCATGGATTTTGCGGTATTCTCCGCTTGGGCAAGCAAGCTGTCCACGCCCCGCGAAATGTAGAAGTGCTCCGCGTCGCGCCCCGAACCGGTCACCACGGGCAGCTTGTTCACCGCCGCCTCCGTCGCCGCGTCAAAGCTCTCAAGGGAGATGTCCATTTTCTTCAGGAGCTGCGGAATCAGCCCGTCCTCCTGCCGCAGCAGCGCAAGCAGCAGATGCACCTGCTCAAGCTGCTGATTCTGATGCTCCGTCACAAGCCGCTGCGCGTCGCGGACGGCTTCCAAAGATTTCTGCGTATAGATGTCGGGATTCATAACAATGCTCCTTTCCGGAAGAGTCCCTTTTTGATTTTTAGCACTCTGTGATTGAGAGTGCTAATCTCTTTTTTCACATCATACCACGCTTTTCAAAATTGTCAAGCCTCGCATGACCGTATTTTTTGAATGTTTTGTGAATATTCCCGCACCCCCTCTGTAGGGCGGGGACATGTCCCCGCCGGTGCAGGAACTACCAAATGCGTACAAACTCGTTCGTCTGTACTGTCTGCCGCTTCGTGGACGGCACGCCCAGTGGTCGTGCCCTACGATCGTCGAACGCACCCCACCGTAGGGCGCGCACCCGCAAGGGGTATGCCGCATCCGTAACGCTCCTTCGTC
>JAEDOK010000019.1 GCA_016302005.1 Oscillospiraceae bacterium
ATACTCAATCGCCTTTTTCTATTCATTTGGTCTCACATCAATTGTATACCTACAATCTTTCCCTCCGTTCCGTGTTGCGGCTATTGACAATTCCGACAAAAAGGGCTATAATTTTCTCGGATCATGTCTCAACACAGAGTCTTTCCAAAGCGATATTACGGACCACTCCTGCCGGAGTCAAGGCCATACGGACAGCCGGGTCCACTGCCGATTGGCGGCTTGCCGCCTTATTGATTGAGTTAAAAGCTCAAATTTTATAAGTTGGTTACTTCATAACCGAAATGCGTATCTGCGCATGCTTGTGAAACGGTCAATAAAGAGTAGTAAAAGTATTGTTGCTATATAGACTCTGAATCCCCGATATTGTCTTCCCTGTGAAAGGTGGATTTGTATCCCATTTTTTGGAAGGCAAATACGGATGATTATGATAGGAACGCAAGCTGCACAAAGAGCAGCTTGCGTTTTTTCTTATTTCGAGGTGTGCTATGGAAAAAGAAGAGAGAAAGCTCGATCAAAACAGAGCGCCGATTTATGAGGCGCTGCAAACCTTTCGCCAAATGCGTGTTGTTCCCTTTGATGTGCCGGGGCATAAGCACGGCAGGGGAAACCCTGAATTAAAGGCATTTTTGGGGGAACAATGTGTCAGTATAGATGTCAACAGCATGAAACCGTTGGACAATCTCTGCCATCCCGTCTCGGTCATTCAGGAGGCGGAGCAGCTTGCCGCCGACGCCTTCGGGGCAGCCTACGCGTTTTTGATGGTCGGCGGCACGACCAGCTCGGTGCAGAGCATGGTGCTGTCCGTGTGCAAGCGCGGGGATAAGATCATCCTGCCGCGCAATGTCCACCGCAGCGTTATCAACGCCCTCGTGCTCTGCGGCGCGGTGCCTGTCTATGTCAATCCCGAGGTAGACCGCCGCTTGGGCATCTCCCTCGGCATGCAGCGGGAGCAGGTAGCAAAGGCGATCCGCGAGCATCCGGACGCGGTGGCGGTTTTGGTCAACAACCCCACCTATTACGGCATTTGCAGCGACCTGCGCAACATCGTTACGATGGCGCACGACGCGGGCATGTACTGCCTCGTGGACGAGGCGCACGGCACGCACTTTTACTTCGGCGCGGGAATGCCCGTCTCCGCGATGGAGGCAGGCGCGGATATGTCCGCCGTATCCATGCACAAAAGCGGCGGCAGCCTGACGCAATCGAGCCTGCTGCTCATCGGCCCCAACATGAACGCGGGGCATGTGCGGCAGATCATCAACCTGACGCAAACCACCTCGGGCAGCTATCTTTTAATGTCGAGTCTGGATATCAGCCGCCGCAACCTCGCCCTGCGGGGCAGAGAGGTCTTCGCCAAGGTCGTCACGATGGCGGACTACGCCAGAGAGGAGATCAACGCCATCGGCGGCTACTATGCCTTCGGCAGAGAGCTGATCAACGGCAACTCGATCTTCGATTTTGACCCGACCAAGCTCAGCGTCCACACCCGCGACATCGGGCTTGCGGGCATTGAGGTTTACGACATTCTGCGCGACGAATATGACATTCAGATCGAGTTCGGTGATATCGGCAATATTCTCGCCTACCTCTCCATCGGCGACCGCCCGCAGGAGCTGGAGCGGTTGGTGAGCGCCCTTGCAGAGATCCGCCGCAGATATCAGACCGACAGCACCGGTCTGCTCAGTCAGGAATATATCGACCCCGAGGTCGTCACCAGCCCGCAGGAGGCGTTCTATGCGGACAAGAAAAGCCTCCCCTTGCACGAAAGCGCGGGCTATGTTTGCAGCGAGTTCGTCATGTGCTACCCGCCCGGCATCCCCATTTTGGCGCCCGGCGAACGCATTACGAAGGAGATTTTGGATTATATCGAATACGCGAAAGCAAAGGGCTGCTCCATGACGGGTCCCGAGGATCCCGACATTCTGCATCTCAATGTCTTGGTATAGGAGGTTCTGCCGATGGAGCTTTGGTTCAGCGAATTCCACACGCCGGATGTCAAGCACAGCATCCGCGTCAACCGGCACCTTTACTCCCAAAAGAGTGAGTATCAGCAGATCGACATTTTCGAAACGCCCGAATTCGGCAGAGTGCTGGCACTGGACGGCAATGTGATGCTGACGGAGCGGGACGAATTCATCTATGACGAGATGATCACGCATGTCCCCATGTCCGTTCATCCGGGCATTGAGGATGTGCTTGTGATCGGCGCGGGCGACGGCGGCGTTGTGCGCGAGCTTGCCCGTTATGAGCGGATCAAGCGGATCGACCTTGTGGAGATGGATCCGCAGGTCCTGGAGGCTTGCCGCACCTATCTGCCCGAGAACGCCTGCCGACTGGACGACAGCCGTGTGAATATCTATTTTGACAACGCCCTGCGTTTCATCCGCCGCTGCAAGGGCGAATATGACCTGATCATCGTGGACTCCACCGACCCCTTCGGACCCTCCGAGGGCTATTTCACCCGCGAGTTTTACGGCACCTGCTATAACGCGCTGCGGGAGGACGGGATCATGGTCAACCAGCAGGGCAGTCCCTTCTATCAGCACGACGCGGAGGCGATGCAGCGCAGCCATCAGCGCATTGCGAGCACCTTCCCCATCAGTCGCGTCTATCAGGCGCATATCCCGACCTATGCGGCGGGCTACTGGCTGTTTGGCTTTGCAAGCAAAAAATACCACCCCGTCAACGACCTTGACGCGCAGAAGTGGCTGGCGCTGAATCTGCGCACCAAATACTACACGACAAAGCTCCATATCGGCGCGTTCTATCTGCCCGCCTTCTTGGAGCAGATGTTGGAGGAGGTGGAGTGACGGTGTTGGAGCGAAATGTGGAGACCTTTATCGGCTGCGACAGCGACTATGACGAGGCAAAGCTTGTGCTTTTCGGCGCGCCCTTTGACTCGACCACGAGCTTTCGCCCGGGCGCACGCTTCGGTCCTCCTGCCATGCGGCATGAGAGCTTCGGCATTGAGACCTACAGCCCCTATCAAAAGCGCGACCTGAGCGACTGCGCCATCTTTGACAGCGGCGACTTGGAGCTTTGCTTCGGCAGGGCGGAGCTGGCGCTGGCGGACATTGAGGGCAGAGCGGACACAATTTTGAAGGACGGCAAGCTGCCCCTTCTCCTCGGCGGCGAGCATCTTGTCACCCTCGGCGCGGTACGGGCGGTGCTCCGGCGGTATCCCGACCTGCACATCATCCACTTTGATGCCCACGCCGATCTGCGGAACGACTATTTGGGCGCGGAGCTGAGCCACGCCTGCGTGATGCGGCGCTGCTACGAGCTGCTGGGAGACGGACGCATTCACCAATTCTGCATCCGCAGCGGCGACCGCGAGGAATTCCGCTTTGCGGAGCAGCATACGGACATGCACCCCTTTGATTTTGACGGTCTTGCGGCGGTTGTCGATTCACTGCGGGAGCGTCGGGTGCCTGTCTACTTCACAATCGACTTAGACTGCCTCGACCCCTCCGCCTTCCCCGGCACGGGTACGCCTGAGGCGGGCGGCGTAAGCTTTATGCAGCTTCTGCGGGCGATCCAAACGGTCTGCAAGGCGAATATCGTCGCAGCGGATGTCAACGAGCTTGCTCCCATGCTTGATGCCAGCGGCTGCTCCACGGCAATGGCATGCAAGGTTCTCCGAGAGCTTCTCTTAGCCCTCGCCCTCTGATTGCAAGTGCGTCCGGAGGGTGCGCCTTTTCGCTTATTCTTCTGCCTGCACGAGATTGCCACGGCGCAGGCGCCTCGCAATGACAAAAGGGCAGCTTTCCCTGTCATTGCGAGGAGCGCAGCGACGCGGCAATCTCGGGCAGGAACTACGGAATTGCATAGGAACCTTTTCGTCTATGGGTGGTGTGCCCTACAGCTTGTTAAACCGAAACACAAAAGAATCATCTGTAATAAAAGGAGAAACAACCATGAGTAGAGTTTTAGTGATCGGCTGCGGCGGCGTTGCGTCCGTCGCTATTCGGAAGTGCTGTCAGGTCAGCGAGGTCTTTACGGAGCTGTGCATTGCCAGCAGAACAAAAGAAAAGTGTGACGAGCTTGTCTCCAAATTGGAGGGCAAGACCGCGACAAAGCTCACCACCGCACAGGTGGACGCGGACGACGTGCAGCAGGTCATCGACCTCATCAACGCCTACAAGCCTGACCTCGTCATGAATATCGCCCTGCCCTATCAGGATCTGACGATCATGGATGCCTGCCTTGCCTGCGGCGTGAACTATATGGACACCGCCAACTATGAGCCGGAGGACACGGACGATCCTGCATGGCGTGAGATCTACGAAAAGCGCTGCAAGGAGCAGGGCTTCTCCGCCTACTTTGACTATAGCTGGCAGTGGGCTTACCGTGAGAAATTCGAGAAGGCAGGCTTGACCGCCCTGCTCGGCTGCGGCTTTGACCCCGGCGTGACGCAGGCATACTGCGCCTATGCCAAGAAACACGAATTTGACACCATTGATACCATTGACATTCTCGACTGCAACGGCGGCGACCACGGCTATCCCTTCGCCACAAACTTCAATCCCGAGGTCAATCTCCGCGAGGTCTCCGCACCCGGCAGCTATTGGGAGAACGGGCACTGGGTCGAGATTCCCGCAATGAGCATCAAGCGCGAATATGACTTTGACCGCGTGGGGCAGAAGGATATGTATCTGCTGCACCATGAGGAGATCGAGTCCCTTGCGCAGAACATCCCCGAGGTCAAGCGCATCCGCTTCTTTATGACCTTCGGACAGAGCTACCTCACCCACATGAAGTGTCTGGAAAATGTCGGTATGCTCTCCACCACACCCGTCGAATTTGAGGGGCAGGAGATCGTTCCGATCAAGTTCCTGAAGGCGCTGCTCCCCGATCCCGCAAGCCTCGGTCCGCGCACCCATGGCAAGACCAACATTGGCTGCATCTTCACGGGCAAGAAGGACGGCAAGGACAAGACCTACTATATTTACAATGTCTGCGACCATCAGGAGTGCTACCGCGAGGTGGAGAGTCAGGCAATCAGCTACACCACCGGTGTTCCCGCAATGTGCGGTGCGCTGATGCTGCTGACCGGCAAGTGGACGGAGAAGGGCGTGCATACCGTGGAGGAGTTTGATCCCGATCCCTTCCTCGATGCGCTTGACAAATACGGGCTGCCGCGCAGCGAAAACCACGCCCCCGTTTTGGTGGACTGATGGATTCCCGTCCTGCATTTTGTCGTTTGGAAGGCCAAGCCCCGTTCCCGGGGTTGCCCACCCCTGCCTATGTCATTGAGGAAGCGCAGCTGCGGGAAAACGCCGATTTGCTCGCCTCGGTGATGCGCGAGACCGGCTGCAAAATATTGCTTGCGCAAAAGGCGTTTTCAAATTATGATTTTTATCCGCTCCTGTCCGAGTATCTCGCGGGCACCGAGGCAAGCGGTCTGTTTGAAGCGCGGCTCGGTGCGGAGGAGATGCCCGGTAAAGAGGTGCATGTGTTCTGCGCGGCTTACCGGGAGGAGGACTTTGCGGAGCTGCTGCGCTATGCGGATCATATCGTGTTCAACTCTCCCGCCCAGCTCAGACGCTTCGGAGCGCGGGCAAAGCAGGCGGGGAAGAGCATCGGTCTGCGCATCAATCCCGAATGCTCCACCCAGGAAGGACATGAGATCTACGACCCCTGCGCACCCGGCAGCCGCCTCGGCGTCACAAGGGCGCGCTGGGAGCGGGAGATGACACCGGAGCTGATCTCGCTTTTGGACGGTCTGCATTTTCACACCCTCTGCGAGCAGGATGCCGACGCGTTGGAGCTGACGCTGCATGCGGTGGAGGAGAAGTTCGGTGACATCCTGCCGCAAATGCAATGGCTGAACATGGGCGGCGGGCACCACATTACCCGCCCGGGCTATCAGCTATCCACACTGAAGCGCTGCATTTTATACGCGAAGAACACTTGGAATGTGGAGGTCTATTTGGAGCCGGGGGAAGCGTGCGCCCTGAACGCAGGCTATCTTGTCTCGCGCGTTCTGGATGTTATTGCGGATGAGATACTTCCCATCGCCGTTTTGGATGCCAGCGCCGCCTGCCATATGCCGGATGTTTTGGAAATGCCCTATCTGCCCCCTGTCTACCGGGCGCGGGAGGGCGGGGAGGGAGTCTATGCTTACCGCTTGGCGGGACCGACCTGTCTTGCGGGGGATGTGATCGGCGTATACTCCTTTGACCGACCGCTGCAGGAGGGCGATCTTGTGATCTTCGGAGATCTGGCGATTTATTCCACCTGTAAAAACAACACCTTTAACGGGATGCCCCTGCCCGACCTTTGGAGACGGGATGAACAGGGGAAGCTGACGAGACTCACAGACTTCGGCTACCGGGATTTCAAATACCGCCTCGGCAGCGAACGCTGAGAAATGAAAAAGCTTAGGCAAGACGAGAACCGTCCTGTCTAAGCTTTTTTGATATACGCTTTATGAACCGAACTGCATAGATTGCCACGACCAGTGTGCACACTGGTCTCGCAATGACAAAAAAGGTAGCCTCTCCGTGTCATTGCGAGGAGCGCAGCGATGCGGCAATCTCGTGCAGGAACGATCAAGTGCGTACAAACCCACAGCCTGAGATTGCCACGACCAGTGTGCGCACTGGTCGTGGCAATGACAAGAGGGGTAGCCTCATGGGAATACGGTGGTTTAGTGAATCGTGAAAAACTATTTCTGCGGGAGGATGCCGTCAAAGGCGCGGGGGAATTCTGCTTCTGCGCAGCGGCGGAGGGCGGCGCAGTATCCATCGTAAGCGGCGAGTAATTTTTCTGCTTCTGGCGAGAGTGTCGCACCTCCTCCGTGTCTGCCGCCCGTGGTGGAAACCAGCAATTTGAAGCCGAGCGCGGCTTCTGAGTTTTTGATGACCGTCCATGCCTTCGAATATGCCATCTCCATCGACGCGCTCGCGGCGCGGAGGGATTTTTCCGAGCGCACGCGCCGCAGCAGCTCTGCAACGCCGGGGCCGAAGCATTTGCTCTCTCCGAAGATCCGCACGGTCAAGACAGGTCTGAAGCTTTGTTCCATAAAATCAGTATACCACAGCTTTTCGCGCTGCGTCAATATTTTTTGCGCACGGTTGACGAAGCCTGCCGAATGTGTTATCCTATGAGAAGAATAACGAAATGCGAGGAATGTGAGAATGCTGTTTTCCGAGGGGCTTGCCGTGAAGCGCGGCGTTACGGCGATCATCGGCGCGGGCGGCAAGACGACGCTGCTGCTCCGGCTCGCCGAGGAGCTTTCCCGTAGCGGCACGGTGATCATCACGACCACGACGCACATTTTCCCGCCGCAGAATATGCCCTTTTCCGAGACGGCTGCGCAGCCTAAGCCGGTCTTATGCGTCGGCACACCCTGTGAACACGGGAAGCTGACCGCGCCGCGCGAACCGATTGGGTTGCTTGCGCAGTATGCGGATTATGTCCTAGTCGAGGCGGATGGGGCAAAGCGTCTGCCCATGAAAGCCCACGCCGCTTATGAGCCGGTGATTCCGACTGAAGCGGAGCAAGTGATCTGCGTGGTTGGGGCGTCCGGATTGTATGGCAGCGTCGCGGAGAAGGTGCACCGACCGGAGGTCTTTGCCGCGCTGACCGGAGAAGCCGCCTGCGCGACCCCGGAAGCCTTGGCAAGACTGCTGCAAAGGGAACGGCTGCATACGCGGGTGCTGATCAATCAGGTCGATACCCCTGAGCGTGAACAGGCGGCGCGGGAGCTTGCGGGCTTGCTCGACTGCCCATGCGTCCTCGCGGCTTTAGAAAAAGGAGAGATGATATGCTCGTTTTGATTCGCGGCGCGGGCGATTTGGCATCCGGCATCGCCCTGCGGCTGCACCACGCGCGGATGCAGATCGTGATGACCGATCTGCCGCGTCCGACTGCCATACGCCGCACGGTCTGCTTTTCGCAGGCGATTTTGTTCGGCACGATGACGGTGGAGGACGTGACCGCGCAGCTTGCCGAGACGCCGGAACAGGCACTTGCCATATTGAAAGCTGGGAGGATCCCCGTTTTGGCAGACCCGGAGGCGCGCTGCATTGCGGACCTGCACCCGGACGCGGTGGTGGATGCCATTCTCGCCAAGCGAAATTTGGGGACGAAGATTACCGACGCGCCCTGTGTGGTCGGTGTCGGTCCCGGCTTTACGGCGGGGGTAGACTGTCACGCGGCGATTGAGACGATGCGCGGGCACACGCTCGGGCGCGTCATAACGGACGGCTCGCCTCTGCCCAACACCAATATTCCCGGCTTGATCGGCGGCTTTGCGGGAGAACGCGTCCTCCGCGCCCCTGCCGACGGCATCTTCCGGCAGAGGCTCGAGATCGGCGCGATGGTGGAGCAGAACGAGATCGCGGGCTATGTGGGAGACGAACCGATGCGCTGCCAGATCGGCGGCGTTCTGCGCGGACTGCTCGCAGACGGCACGCCCGTGCACAAGGGCATGAAGGCGGGAGACGTTGACCCCCGCGGGGAGCGTTCCTACTGCGATTTGGTCTCCGACAAGGCGCTTGCCATCGGCGGCGGCGTGCTGGAGGCAATCTTACGATTTACGGAGGCACTTTGAGATGGAGGATATCAAATTAACCAAGCTTGCAAAATGCGCGGGCTGCGGGGCGAAGGTCGGCGCGGGCGTGCTGGCAAAGCTGTTAGACGGCATCCGCGTACATCATGATCCGAATCTGTTGGTCGGGTTTGACAAGTCGGACGATGCGTCGGTCTATCAGGTGACGGAGGACCTTGCCCTTGTGCAGACGGTGGATTTCTTCCCGCCCATCGACGATGATCCCTATACCTTTGGGCAGATCGCGGCAACGAACGCGCTGTCGGACGTCTACGCGATGGGCGGAGAGCCGAAGCTGGCGCTCAACATCATGGCGGTGCCGGACAGCCTGCCCAAGGAGGCGGTACACGCTCTCCTGCGCGGCGGTTATGACAAGGTCTATGAGGCAGGCGCGATCATCACGGGCGGTCACAGCATTTTGGACGATGAGCCGAAGTACGGGCTTGCCGTGACGGGCTTCGTCCATCCGAAAAAGCTGCTGAAAAACTGCGGCGCGGAGGTGGGGGATGTCCTGTTTTTGACAAAGCCCCTCGGCATCGGCATTCTGACGACGGCTGCCCGTGTGGATCTCGTCTCGGAGGAGACACAGGCGCTTGCGAAAAAACTGATGACGACGCTCAACAAGGGCGCGCGCGACGTGATGGTGAACTACCGCGTCCACGCCTGCACCGATGTGACCGGCTTTGCCCTGCTGGGACACGCGCTGGAGATGGCGCAGGGCAGCGGCATGGAGCTGGAGCTTGACACCGCGCAGATCGACCTGATCGAGGAGGCCCGCAGCTTTGCCGAGATGGGCATTTTGCCTGCGGGGATGTACCGCAACCGCGCCTTTGCCGAGGCGGCGGTCGATGCGGGAGAGGTGCCGCTTGCGGTGCAGGATATGCTCTATGACCCGCAGACCTCGGGCGGGCTTCTGATCGCGGTGCATCCCGACGACGCGGACGCCCTCTATGCCGACCTCAAGACCGCCGTCCCCTCCGCCCAGCGGATTGGCACGGTTCGCCCTTACAGAGGCGGGAAGTATATTTTCTTACGGTGAACCATAAGCAGCCTCCGCCAAAAAGCGGAGGCTGTGTTTTGTGAATATGGTGATTGCAAGCGATGAAAAATCTGTAGGGCGGGGATGCCGCTCAGTTTAGGGAGAACTCGCCGTTTTGAAGGAGGGCGTTGACGGCTTCTTGCAGGCGGTCGGGGAGAATGCCTGCGGTAACGGTTTGCTTTGCCGCTTCCTGCGCCTGGGCAAGGACGGTCATGTTCTGCGCCAAATTGCCGATGCGGAAGGCGGGCAGACCGTGCTGGCGGCTGCCGAAGAAGTCGCCGGGCCCCCGCAGATTTAAGTCCTCCTCCGCGATGCGGAAGCCGTCGTTCGTCGCGCACAGCGCCTTTAGGCGGGCGCCCGTCTCCTTATTTTGATTGTCGGAGACGAGAATGCAATAGGACTTCGCCTCGCCGCGTCCGATGCGTCCTCTGAGCTGGTGGAGCTGGGACAGCCCGAAGCGGTCGGCGTTTTCCACGATCATCAGTGTCGCGTTCGGCACATCCACGCCCACCTCAATGACCGTCGTGGAGACGAGAATATCATATTCGTGCGCGGCAAAGGCGGACATGATCTGCTCCTTTTCCGCGCCTTTCATTTTGCCGTGCAGCAGCGCCACGCGGAGATCGGGAAAGACATAGTCCCGGAGCGTCTGCGCCCACTGCTCGGCGGATTTAAGGGAGTCCGTCTCGCTCTCCTCAATGGCGGGGCAGACGATAAAGGTCTGGTGCCGCTCCTCCGCCTGCTTGCGGATGAAGCCGTTGAGCCGCTTGCGGTAGCGTTCATCCACAAGGAAGGTATCGACCTTTTGCCTGCCCGGGGGCAGCTCGTCAATGACGGAGACATCGAGGTCGCCGTAGAGAATCAGCGCCAGCGTGCGCGGAATCGGCGTGGCGGACATAATGAGCAGGTGCGGCTGCTCGCCCTTGGACAGCAGGGCGGCGCGCTGCGATACGCCGAAACGGTGCTGCTCGTCCGCAATGACCAGTCCGAGGCTTTGGAAGGTGGTCGATTCGGTCAAAAGCGCGTGGGTGCCGATGACGAGGTCATAAGCGCCCTCCGCAAGCTCCTTTCTGCGGGCGAGCTTTTGCTGCGGTGTCATGGAGCCGGTCAGAAGCGCACAGCGGACACCGAGCTTGTCCAGCAGGGGCGCAAGGCGGTCAAAATGCTGCTTGGCGAGAATCTCCGTCGGCGCCATCAGGGCGGTCTGCCTCCGGTTTCTTGCCGCGCAGAACGCCGCCGCCGCCGCGACCATCGTCTTGCCGCTGCCGACATCCCCCTGCACAAGGCGGCTCATCGGCTTGCCGGAGCGGAAGTCTGCGAGGATTTCCCCGATCACGCGGGTTTGGGCATCCGTCAGGCGGAAGGGGAGGGCGTGGTAAAAGTCCTCCATGCCGTCGGTATGAAAGGGCGCAACGGCGCGGACGCTGCGCTTTGCCCGGACGAGGGCAAGGGCGGCAGAAAAGATATAGAATTCCTCAAAGATCAGCCGCTTACGGGCTGCCTCCAGCGCCTCCATCGTGGAGGGACAGTGGATCTCGCGCAGGGCGGTGGCGGCGTCACACAAGCCGTAGGTATCCTGCAGCGCCTCGGGCAGCGTCTCTGCCGGGGTGCATCGCGCCAGCGCGGCTGCGACCGCCTGCACAATGGCTTTGTTGGTCAGACCCGCCGTGAGGGGATAGATCGGCATGATGCGGCGGGTGATGTTTCCCGCTGTATCCAACGGCTCAAAGAGGGGATTCGTCATGGCGTAGCCGAGGTAGTCTCCGGTCAGGGTGCCGTAAAAGCAGTAGGTCTCGCCGCGCACCATTTTTCCCGCGGAGTAGGAGGCGTTGAAAAAGGTCAGATTCAGCCGCCCTGTGTGGTCAGCGACGGTGAGCTTTGTGACCTCCAGCGCTTTCTGCCCCGGCTTGGGGATGCGTTGCGTCCGGGGCGTTGTCACCACCGAGGCGATGAAGCACGCGGGCTGATCGATCTCGAGGGAGGCAATCGGGGTGATCCGCGTCCGATCCTCGTAGTCGCGGGGATAAAAGTGCAGCAGGTCGCCCAGCGTCTCGATGCCGAGCTTGGCAAACAGCGCTGCCTTTTTCGGCCCGATGCCCGGAATGGTCCGTATGGGATCCGTCTGCGCCATATGTGCCGCTCCTTTCGGTTGAAATGGTGTGAGGTTTGGGTGCCTGCAAGAGATTGCACTGGCAAGGGATATGCCGCATCCGTAAGGCTCCGTCGTCGCGAACGGCTGCGCAGCCACGGGCGCAAGCGCCCTCGCAATGACATGGGGAGGGAGCTTGTATGCAGTCGGTAGTTCCTGCACGCTGGCGGATAATATCCGCCCCTACTATGCTGTTAAAGCTAAAACTTTATAAATTAGCATCATAGGTGGAGCGTAGGGCACGACGACTCGGCGAGCCGTCCGCGAAGCGGCAGACAGTACAGACGAACGAGTTTGTGCGCATTTGGTAGTTCCTGCACCGGCGCGCCGAGTCGTCGCGCCCTACAGCGTACTGCTACCGATCTCAAGGGTCGTATTTCAGAAAGTAAAGTTTTAGTCTTAACAGTCTACTACAGCAAGGTTGCCCATTGCGCTCGTAGGGGCGGCTATCAGCCGCCTGTTTTTGGAATCCGCGCGGAGCGCTCCGAAGTCATTCACCCTTAGTCCTTAGCTCTTAGTCGGATAGAGATTGCCACGGGCGCAAGCGCCCTCGCAATGACACGGAGGGATTGCATAGCAGGGCGGAATAAAGCAAAAGCCTGATGGAGGTGATCCATCAGGCGGAATGATCCTTTTTTGCTTACGCCATTGCGTTCATCTTCAGCGTCATGCTGCTCTTCTTGCGGGCGGCATTGTTCTTGTGAAGGATTCCCTTGTTCACGGCCTTATCGACAGCGACAACGGCTGCGGTGTAGGCAGCGCCTGCCTGCGCCTTATCGCCGGAAGCAACGGCAGCGTCGAACTTCTTGATGGTGGTCTTCAGAGCGGACTTCGCCATCTTGTTGTGTTCGTTGGCAGCGCGGGAAAGAGACACTCTCTTCTTTGCGGACTTGATGTTGGGCATGGTTGCACCTCCCTCTAACGGCATTTATCTAAAATCCGTGTGTTTTTACTTCATGCAGAAATACATTATAGCGGGAGAAGTGCGGAAAATCAATAGTTTTTTTCGCATTTTTGCAAAAAATTTTGCTTTTGGGGAAAGACTATGCGAAAAGGGGGCGGTTTTTACGGCGATTCGGACGGATCTGGCGCTGGAAGCCAAGGCACTTTGGGAAAAATCGGCGGGGGAGACGACGGAGCTTTCCGGCGTGAAGGCGCGGGAACGCGAGAGCGAGGGGCTTTCCGTGACGCAGGTGGATATTTTGGACGAGCAAGGTCAGGCAGCGCTCGGCAAGCCGATCGGGCGCTATGTGACGGTCGAGCTGCCCCGATTCGACCGAGACAGACTGCGCCCCGCCCGCGTTTTGGCGCAGGAGCTGCGGGCGCTTTTGCATGGGGATGAGGAAAAAAGCGTCTTGGTTGTCGGCTTGGGCAACCGCGCCGTCACGCCCGATGCTTTGGGTCCGCGCACGACGGACGGACTGTTTCTCACGCGCCATCTGATCGCAAATCTGCCCGCGCAGTTCGGAGCTTGCCGCGAGGTCAGTGCCGTCGCCCCGGGCGTGCTGGCGACGACGGGCGTTGAGACGCTGGAGCTGGTGCGCGGCGCGGTCAGCCATGTCAAGCCGGAGCTGGTCATCGCCGTGGACGCGCTCGCCGCAGGGAGCATGGAGCGCCTTTGCTGCACCGTCCAGCTCTCGGATACCGGCATCGTCCCCGGCTCCGGCGTCGGGAACCGTCGGGCAGGCTTCTCGGAAGAGACCCTCGGCGTGCCGGTGTTCTCTGTCGGTGTGCCGACGGTGGTCGATGCCTCCGCCCTGTGCGAGAGCGCGGAGGAGCGCATGATCGTCACGCCCCGGGATATCGACGCGAAGGTCGCATGGCTCGGCAGCCTCCTTGCCGACGCGCTCAACGCTGCCCTGCATCCGAAGTTTTCGCAGGAGGAACTGGAGCAATTCGTACAGCAATAGACAAAAAACGGAACAGAACCACGGATGAAACGCCTTTTTAGGGGTTTTCATCCGTGGCTTGCGCTTATCCGTGTGCGTTTTCCTGCCGACGGATTCTTTCCGCTTTGCGCGGCATCAAACTGCACAATTCGCGCGAAGAGGAATAACGGGATTATGTAAACACGAAATACAGGCAATACGGAATAATATCTGACAGCCAAGCTGTGCAAAACCCTGTGCAAAGTGTGCACAACCGCTGTAATTCAACCGCTTTTTTCTCAGTGCGGCAACCGCAACAACCATGCAAACCCTGTATAAGGCGGTGCATACTTTAGAAATTTTGCGGTTTCAATAATCAGGAAAAACAAAATAATTAAAAATTATGTAAACGAAAACAAACAAAATTCGGTCGAAAAAGTTCGAATTCTCCGAGATTCCATCGAAACGGAGCGGCGGGAACGGGGACAAAACGTTGTTCCTTCCGTCAAAGTGACGAAAATGCGCGGAAGCATTCCGTTTCATCGCGATCCACACGGGAGAACGCCCCCCTGATCCACGAAACTGCCAATGCAGGGCGTTTCACCGCAAATGTCATGGGCGGCGCTTGACTTTTCGCTCCGCTGCAAGTAGAATAAGACAAATGACATCTGCGCGCTGTGGGAGGGAGCTGCCATGAACATACTGATCACCGGCGCGGCGGGCTTTGTGGGGAAAAACCTTGCGGCGAATCTCAAAAACATCCGGGATAACAAAAACCGTACCCGTCCCAATCTCCGCATTGAGGAGATTTTTGAATTTGATATCGACACGCCGCCTGCGCTGCTGGAGGACTACTGCCAAAGGGCGGACTTCGTCTTCCACCTTGCCGGTGTAAACCGACCGAAGGACGCAGAGGAATTCATGCGCGGAAACTTTGGGTTTTCGGACACGCTGCTCGGCACCCTGCGGCAATGGGGAAACGCCTGCCCCGTGATGCTCGCAAGCTCGATCCAGGCCACGCTTGTGGGTCGCTATGCCGAGGGGGAGTACGGCAGGAGCAAGCGGGCGGGCGAGGAGTTATTCTTTGACTATGCCGCGCAGACCGGCGCAAGGGTGCTGGTCTACCGCTTCCCGAACCTGTTCGGCAAGTGGTGCAGACCGAACTACAATTCCGTCGTTGCGACCTTCTGCCACAATGTCGCCCGCGATCTTCCCATCACGGTCAACGATCCGAATACGGTGCTGGAGCTTCTTTATATTGATGATCTGATCGAGGAGCTGCTGGACGCGCTGGAGGGAAAGGAGCATCGCTGCGACTTTGACGGCGTACATGCCGTTTTGACCGACGGCGGCAGATATTGCGCCGCACCGGTGACCCACAGCGTCACGCTGGGGAGGATCGCGGAGCTGCTGCACACCTTCCGCGAACAGAGCCGAACGCTTCGGATGCCGGAGCTTCCGGAGGGCAGCTTTGCCAAGAAGCTCTACAGCACCTATCTGTCCTATCTGCCCCGGGAGCGTATCGCGTTTCCGCTGGAAATGCACACGGACGAGCGCGGCAGCTTTACGGAGCTGCTCAAGACCGCAAGCTGCGGGCAGTTCTCCGTGAATGTCTCAAAGCCGGGCATTACCAAGGGACAGCACTGGCATAACAGCAAATGGGAGTTTTTCATCGTTGTCAGCGGACATGGCGTGATCGAGGAGCGTAGGCTCGGCTCGCAGGAGGTGCTGCGCTTTGAGGTCAGCGGCGAGCAGCCGCAGGCGGTGCATATGCTCCCGGGCTATACACACAGCATTACGAATCTGAGCCAAACGGAGCCGCTGGTCACGCTCATGTGGGCGAACGAGCTCTTTGACCCGCAGCGTCCCGATACATTTTATGAGGCGGTGGAACCATGAATCAAAGGGCAGCATGGAAGGAAAACGGCAAGCTGAAGCTGCTGATCATCGTCGGCACAAGACCGGAGATCATCCGCCTTGCGGCGGTGATCAACAAGTGCCGCAGCTATTTTGACACCCTCCTTGCCCACACGGGGCAGAACTATGACTATAACCTCAACGGCGTGTTTTTCAAAGACCTAAAGCTCGACGCGCCGGAGATCTACTTGGACGCCGTGGGAGACAGCCTCGGGCAGACGATGGGAAATATCATCGCCCGTTCCTACGACCTGATGGCGGAATTGAAGCCCGATGCCGTGCTGGTGCTGGGCGACACCAATTCCTGCCTCTCGGTCATCGGCGCGAAACGGCTGCATATTCCGATCTTCCATATGGAGGCGGGCAACCGCTGCAAGGACGAGTGCCTGCCGGAGGAGACGAACCGCCGCATCGTGGACATTATCTCGGATGTCAATATGGCGTATTCCGAGCACGCCCGCCGTTATTTGGCGGAAAACGGGCTGCCGCCGGAGCGCACCTATGTGACGGGCAGCCCGATGGCGGAGGTGTTGCATGGGAACCTTGCCGACATCGAGGCTTCGAATATTCATGCCCGCCTTGGTCTGGAAAAGGGAAAATACATTCTCCTTTCCGCCCACCGCGAGGAGAACATCGACACGGAGAAGAACTTTACCTCCCTGTTCACGGCGATCAATCGCATGGCGGAGAAGTACGATATGCCGATCCTCTATTCCTGCCATCCGCGCTCGAAAAAGCGGCTGGAGGCGAGCGGTTTCCGGCTGGATCCACGGGTGATCTGCCACGAGCCGATGGGCTTCCATGACTATAACTGTCTTCAGATGAACGCCTTTGCCGTGGTTTCGGACAGCGGAACCCTTCCGGAGGAGGCGAGCTTCTTCACCTCCGTGGGAAAGCCTTTTCCCGCCGTCTGCATCCGCACCTCTACAGAGCGTCCGGAGGCGCTGGATAAGGCGTGCTTCATCCTCTCCGGCATCGACGAAAAGGGATTGCTCCAATCGGTCGATACCGCTGTCGAGATGGTTCGCAGCGGCGATCATGGCATTCCCGTGCCGGACTATGTGGAGGAGAATGTTTCCACAAAAGTGGTAAAGATCATCCAGAGCTATACCGGTGTGGTAAATAAGATGGTGTGGCGGAAGTAAACGCAGAGGCGTGAAGCATCGGCGGCAGACGGTACAGACGAATATATTTGTACACGGTCGATCGTTCCTGCACCGGTGGGGACATGTCCCCACCCTACAGTCCTGTGGACTGCGGATTTTTACGATCAGGTTGGTGTGTCAGACATGGAGATATACGATTACTTTGGAAAAGAGGCTTCGGCGCTGCGGGAAAAACGGCTGTTCCTTTTGGACATGGACGGTACCATCTATCAGGAGGACCGCCTTTTCGACGGGACGAAGGAGCTGCTGCGCCGTATTCTTGCCCTCGGCGGCAAATATGTTTTCATCACGAACAACTCCTCCAAGTCCGTCGCGGATTATATCGAGAAGGTCAGACGTCTGGGCATCGAGACGACGGAAGACTGCTTTTTTACCTCCGCGCAGGCGACGGCGATGCTTCTGCGGGAACGCTATCCGAACGCGACGGTCTACTGTCAGGGAACAAAATCCCTGCTGCGGGAGCTGACTGCCTACGGTATCCGCGTGACGGAGGAGGTCACGGATGAGGTGGGCGTGATCCTGGTGGGCTTTGACACGGAGCTGACGAGCCAAAAGCTGCGCAACACCTGCGAGCTGCTGCTGCGGGATATACCGTTTTACGCCACCAATCCCGATCTGGTCTGCCCGGTCAGCTTCGGCTATGTGCCGGACTGCGGCTCGATGTGCATGATGCTGAAAAACGCCACCGGCAGAGAACCAATCTATATCGGAAAGCCCGCGCCGATGATGGTCGACATCGCGAGACAGAGGTATCACGCGCGGCGGGAGGAGACTGTTGTGGTCGGCGACCGCCTGTATACGGACATCGCCGCCGGCGTCAATGCGGGGGTCACGAGCATCTGTGTTTTGAGCGGCGAGGCGACCGAGCGGGATATTTTGACCAGCGATGTGAAGCCGACCTATACCTTTGAAAGCGTGAAAGGCATTTTTGAAGCGCTGGGAGAAGATGGATCGTAAATAAGAGCGTCGTGGATAGCGAGCGGTACGGAATCGTGTGCCGTTCGCTGTTTCTTTTTCTGCGCAGGGAAACCCCATAATTTGTGACTGCTCTTTTAGGATTTATACCAATCACCAATTAAAATGTGCAACGCGCATTTTAATTGCGATACCGTG
>JAEDOK010000020.1 GCA_016302005.1 Oscillospiraceae bacterium
TGCACCGTCGGAGGTGCTGCGCGGCGGCACGGCGGTGAAGGACGAGACGCTGACGGAAGCCCTGCGCGAACGCTTAAGCTGCTGCGCGGATATGGGCGCAAACGAGCTGTTTGACCCGAACGACACGGCGGCGCTCGTTACGGCGCAATTCGGCAAGTCTCTGGAAGCCCTCGGACTGGTGAAATATGAAGAGGTCTGGCGCAGTGCCGGTGCCCTCCTGCGGACGCTGCGGGAGCTGCAAAAGGTCAGCCTGACGCATGTGCGCAATTTGGAATTTTATGTGCACGGGCGTTTTTTGGAGCTGGATCTCTCCGCCCGGCGCAATTTGGAGCTGACCGAGACGCTGCGCGGCGGCGAAAAGCGCGGCAGCCTCCTGTGGGTGCTCGACCATACCAAGACCGCCATGGGCAGCCGTATGCTCAGAAGCTGGCTGGAAAAGCCGCTCTTAAGCCCCAAACGCATTTCCATGCGGTTAAATGCGGTGGAGGAGCTGACGAAAAACACGCCGGAGCGGGACGGCTTGCAGGAGCTTTTGCGCACCGTATCCGATTTTGAGCGCGTGATGGCAAGGATCGTCACCGGCGCCGCCAACGCCCGGGACCTGTTATCCCTGCAATACGGCTGCGAACCGCTGCCCGCATTGAAAGCCGCCCTTGCGCAGTTTCAAAGCCCGATGCTCGGTGTCGTGCAGGACGAAATCGACGATTTGCAGGATATCTGCAAGCTGCTCGCCGCTGCCATTGAAGAAAAACCGCCCTTTACTGTCCGCGAGGGCGGCATCATCCGCGCGGGCTACTCCGGGGAGCTGGACGAGCTGCGGGATATTGTCTCCGGCGGCAAGGGCACCTTGGCGCGCATTGAGGCGGAGGAGAAGGAAAAGACCGGCATCAAGAACCTGCGCGTGGGCTACAACCGCGTGTTCGGTTACTATATTGAGGTCGCGAAGGGGCAGGTCGACCTTGTCCCGGAGACTTACATCCGCAAGCAGACCCTTGCCAATGGAGAGCGCTACATCACGCCGGAGCTGAAGGAGCTGGAATCCACCATCCTGACGGCGAAGGATCGCATTACGGCGCTGGAATATGACTTATTCACCCAAATTCGCGAGCATTTGGCATTGCAGGCAGAGCGGGTGCAGCGCACGGCGCAGGCGATCGCCTGTCTCGACGTGCTGACGAATTTCGCGGCGCTTGCCGTGCGGCAGAATTACTGCAAGCCCGAGGTGGATGTCTCGGAGGAGATCGTCATCCGTGAGGGGCGGCATCCCGTGGTGGAGCAGGTGCTGAAATCCAGTCTGTTTGTCCCGAACGACACCGTCCTCGACTGCGGCGAGAACCGTACCGCGATCATCACGGGCCCCAATATGGCGGGGAAGTCCACCTATATGCGGCAGGTCGCGCTGATCGTGCTGATGGCGCAGATCGGCTCCTTCGTGCCGGCAAAGTCCGCGCATATCGGCATCGTGGACCGCATTTTCACCCGCATCGGCGCGTCGGACGACCTCTCCATGGGCAAATCCACCTTTATGGTGGAGATGTCGGAGGTTGCGGAGATTTTATCCCACGCCACGGCGCGGAGCCTGCTGATCCTCGACGAGATCGGGCGCGGCACCTCCACCTTTGACGGCATGGCGATCGCCCGTGCGGTGGTGGAGTATGTCACGGACAAAAAGCGCCTCGGGGCGAAGACCTTATTTGCGACGCATTACCACGAGCTGACGGATATCGAGCGGGAGATCGGCGGTGTGAAGAATTATAATATCGCGGTCAGAAAGCGCGGCGGGGACATTGTGTTCCTGCGCAAGATCGTCCCCGGCGCGGCGGACGACTCCTACGGCGTGGAGGTCGCGAAGCTGGCGGGACTGCCGGAGAAGGTCGTCTCCCGTGCGCGGCAGCTTTTGCATGATTTGGAGAGCGGCGCACCCGTGCGGACGGTCGAGGTGGCGGCGAACGACCAGCTCTCGATTATGAGCATGGAAAACGACGCCCTGCGCAAGCGGTTGGAGTCGATGTCCGTCGAGACAATGACCCCGATCGAGGCGATGAACGCTTTGTTTGAATTGAAAAAGATGGTTTGAAAAACGTTGTAGGGCGGGGACATAAATTTGCGCGCGGACGGGAGTTGCTGCACGAGATTGCCACGACCAGTGTGCGCACTGATCTCGCAATGACATGCTTGGGAAGATTGTACGCAGCTGGTAGTTCCTGCACCGGCTTAGGACATGTCCCCGCCCTACAGAGTATGAAGAAATTTGGAAGGAAATACGGATGCGCGAGACGTTTCGGGAGCGCGATATTGTTGCGCCGACTAAAATAGAACTGCTTTGCGGCTTGGGGTGCTGGCTCCTTTATCTGTCCGGTATCCCGGAGCTGCTGCGTTGGCTGCTTCCGCTGCTCGGTGTTGACCTTAGCAGCGTGCGGGGCGCGAGTCTTGCGCAGATCGCGGCTTTTGTGCTGGATTTTATTTTGCTTGTGCTTGTTTTCCGCAAATTCCTCTGGCGATCTACACAGCCGCTAAAGGGGAACGGGAGACGCCTGCTTTCCACCATCCTGCGCGGATTCGCCTTTTATTGGCTGCTGGCGTATCTCGTCTCGCTGCTGATCATGTTCCTCAGCGCCGGAATGAATGTGACGCTCGAAAACCGCAACAACGAGGCGATCGGCACCATCCTGACGAATTACACGCTCCCGATGGCGATCAGCACGGTCGTTTTTGCGCCGATCACGGAGGAATGTCTTGTGCGCGGCGTGCTGTTCGCGCCGATTTGCAGGCGTAAGCCGTGGGTCGCCTATCTTGTGACGACGGTGCTGTTCGGGCTGCTGCATACGTTTCAGTATATTGGGGTGCAGCCGTGGAGCGTGCTTGCCCTTTCCTTTCTGCAATATCTGCCCGCCGGGATCACGCTCGGCTGGGTTTATCAGCGCACGCGCAGCATCTGGGGCGCGATCGCGCTGCACAGCCTGATCAATTTGGTCGCCGTCGCGGCGATGCTCTGACGGAGGTGAGATCATGCCAAAAATTCAACAGCTTTCGCCCCATGTGGCGGATCTGATCGCAGCGGGCGAGGTCGTGGATCGTCCCGCAGGCGCGGCAAAGGAGCTGGTCGAAAACGCCATTGACGCGGGGGCGAAAAATATTACCGTGGAAATACAAAACGGCGGCATGACCTTTTTGCGGGTGACCGACGACGGCTGCGGCATGAGCGCCGAGGACGCGCCCACCGCCTTTTTGCGCCACGCGACCAGCAAGCTCCGCGAGGCGAGCGACTTGGAGGCGATCCACACCCTCGGCTTTCGAGGTGAGGCGCTGGCGGCGATCTCTGCCGTTTCCAGAGTCGATCTGATGACGAAAACCGCCGATGCGGAATTCGGCACGGGGCTGCATTTGGACGCCGGTATCGTGACCGAACAGGGCGAGGTCGGCTGCCCGAACGGGACGACGATCATCGTCCGGGACCTGTTTTATAACACGCCTGCGCGCATGAAGTTTATGAAGCGCGATACTGTGGAGGCGTCTGCGGTTCTGAGCATGATGCAGCGTCTCGCCCTCGCGCACCCGGAGATCGCCTTCCGCGTCCTGAGAGACGGAGAGGAGCAGCTTCACACGGCGGGGGACGGGCGGCTTTACAGCGCGGTCTATGCCGTGATGGGCAGAACGACCGCCCAGGAGATGACCGAGGTGGACAGCCGCTATGAGAAATACGCGCTCTCAGGTTATGTTTCCAAGCCGAACGCCTCCCGGGGCAACCGCAGCAATCAGATATTCTTTGTCAACGGACGCCATGTGCGCTCAAAGTCCATGACCGCCGCCCTTGAGGAGGCGTACCGCAACGCGCTGATGGTCGGACGCTATCCGTCCTGCGTGCTGCATCTGACGATGCCGGAGCATTTGGTGGATGTCAATGTCCATCCCGCCAAGACCGAGGTGCGGTTTTTGAACGAGCGCGATGTGTTTGACTGCATCCGGTACGGCGTACAGGGCGCTTTGGAGCGGGCGAGCGGACGGGTGCCGCTGCAGCTGCCCCACTCTGAAAAGCCGAGGACGCAGACGACTGCCGTGCCGAAGCAAAATTTTTTCCGTCAGATGAGCGCCGAGGATTACCGCGCCTTCGCCGCCGTGATGCAGGACAGCGCAAGGGCTTCCGTAAATGCAGACAAGATTGCTGCGCAGTCTCGCAATGACAACGTAGGGCGGGGACATGTCCCTGCCGTCCGCGAAGCGGCAGACGGTACGGGGAAACAAGCTCGTACAGATGCGGCAGTTCCTGCACCGGCTTATGACTGTCCCCGCCCTACAGTGGAGGGTGACGATGTAGGGGCGGCTATCAGCCGCCCGCGAGGAACGGAAGGCATCGCTGCAACGGATGAGATTGCCACGGCGCAAGCGCCTCGCAATGACAGTATAGGGGCGGATGAGATTGCCACGGCGCAAGCGCCTCGCAATGACAGTGTGGAAGCGGAAGCGCAGCAGGAGCTGCCGTTGCAGACGCAATCTTACCGCGTGGTTGGCGAGGTGTTGGACACCTATATTATTGTCGAGCAGGACAGAGAGGTCTTGCTCATCGACAAGCACGCGGCGCATGAGCGGATTCTCTTTGAAAAGCTCCGCAGAAGCACGGAACCCATTATGTCCCAGCTTCTGCTGGAACCAATATTATGTCAACCAGAGCGGGAGGAGGCGGCGATCCTGACGGAAAACGCCCGTCTTCTGAACGAGTGCGGCTTTGAGGTCAGCGACTACGGCGACGGGACGCTTGCCGTGCGCCGCATTCCCGCAGAGCTGGACGCAGCCGACGCGGAGAGCGCCCTCAATCAGCTTGCGAGCAACCTTTTGAACGGCAAGCGCACCGACCCCGCCGCCCTGCGGGACACGCTGCTGCACACGGTGGCTTGCAAAGCCGCAATCAAGGGCGGCAGGCACACCGATGCCCGCGAGCGGGAGGTCTTGGTGAAGCAGGTGCTCTCCGACCCGTCGCTCAAATACTGCCCCCACGGCAGACCGATCGTTGCCGTGTTGACCGCTTCGCAGTTGGAGCGGAGCTTTAAGAGGGCGTGAGGATGGAGTTGCTTTGTATCGTCGGCCCCACCGCCACGGGGAAAACCCGCCTCTCGGTCGCCTTGGCGCAGCAGCTCGGCGCGGAGATCGTCTCCTGTGATTCCATGCAGCTCTACCGAGGCATGGACATCGGCACGGCGAAGCCCACGGCGGCGGAGACGAGCGGTGTAAGGCACCATATGCTGGATTGCATTGACCCGCAGGAGGAGTTTTCCGTTAGCCGCTATGTTGAGCTGGCAGACGCCTGCGTGCAGGAGATTTTATCGCGGGGCAAGCCCGTGATCGTCGTCGGCGGCACGGGGCTGTATGTGGATTCCTTCGTCGCGGGGCGGGAGTTCGCGCCCTTTCCGCAGACGGGCATACGGGAGGCGCTGACCCTTCGGGCGCAGAGAGAGGGGATCGAGCCGCTGATGGAGCAGCTTCGCGCGGTGGATCCCGAGGCGGCGGCAAGCATTCACCCGTCGAATCAAAAACGCGTCATCCGCGCGTTGGAGGTCTATTTGGAGACGGGCAAGACCATCACCCGGCACAACCGGGAGACGCAGAGCCGACCGCCGAAATACCGACCGATTTGGATAGGTCTGGATTATGTCAACCGCTCCGCCCTCTATGCCCGCATTGACGCCCGCGTAGACGAGATGTTTGCACAGGGTCTGGTCGGGGAGGTGCGGCGGCTGCTGGAAAGCGGTGTCTCCCCGACGGCGACGAGTATGCAGGCAATCGGCTACAAGGAGCTGACGGCGTTTTTGCGCGGGGAAGACACCGAGGACGCGGCGCGGGAGAAGATCAAGCTCGCCTCCCGCCGCTACGCCAAACGGCAGCGGACATGGTTCCGCCGCAATGCGGACATCCACTGGATCGAATTGCCCGACGCACCCGACTTTGACGCGGTTTTGCGGCAGGCAGCGGAGATTTGCGCGGGGCAATAAAATCGCGGATTTACTCTAAGGGAATTAGCCCAATGGATTGCCACGGGCGCATGCGCCCTCGCAATGACACGGAAAGGAAATTGGTACGCAGTCGGTAATTCCTGCACCGGCGCGCCGAGTCGTCGCGCCCTACGGAGGGGTGCGGTTGATGGATTTTGAATCCGTGCGAAGCACACCACAGTCATTCACCCTTAGCCCTTAGTCCAATCAATTGACGCGCATATTCGCCCCATATAGCGGGCAAAAATTATTTCATGGTTTCCGACGGGAGATTCGGGAATTCGACAAGGACAAGCCATTACAATAGGAGTATCCCGAAAACAAGAAAAGAGGTACTCAAAAAATGGCAAACACAGAAAATTTGCAGGATCTGATCTTAAACGAGGTACGCAAGGAGCATATTCCCGTGACGATGTTCCTGATGAACGGCTTTCAGATGAAAGGCATCATTACGGGCTTTGACAGCTTTATCGTCGTCTTAAGCTCTGAGGGCAAACAGCAGATGATCTACAAGCACGCGATCTCCACGCTTGTGCCGCTGCAGCCCGTGCGCGTCCCGCTGTAAGCTTGGGAACCTCTGAATCAATCGACTGCGGCGTTCGGCGGATCTTTTGCCGCAACTTTTCGGTTTGAAAACCTTGAAATACACAAAGTATTCCTGCGGTTTTCAAACCTCAGTTTGCAGCAAAATCCCTCGCTGACCGCTCTTGTAGATTCCTTCAGAGCTTCCTTAGATCGTCCTGCGTGCCGACTCCCGTAGGGGAGCCGTAATAGGAGGACCCAATGAGAAAGCAGGGCGAATTTTACTTAAAGCTCATTTCCATACTGCTGGCGGTCGTGATCGCGGCGTATGTGCTGTTTTCGGTGATTCTGAACTCCGGCAGCAGCTATGCGCTTGAGACGGCTGTCTACTGCGAAGTCGGCGACGGGGTGACCGTTTCCGGCTTTGTGGTGCGTTCTGAGGAGGTGCTGGTGAGCAATGCTCCGATCATCGTATGCGAGCTGACCGAGGGCGAACGCGTCGGCGGCGGTCAGCGCGTGGCGACCGGCTATCAGTCCGGCAGCGCACGGGAGAACCGAGAGGAGTTGAATTCGCTGAAAAAACAGCGCGACCAGCTTGCCTATGCCGCAGAGGGGTCGGACAGCAGCAATGCAGCCGCCTTAGACGGCGAGATTTCCAATATGATCGTCAGCCTCGCGGTGCAGACCTCGCAGCAGCGCTTCAGCGCCGCGCGCGCCACCGCTTCGGAGCTGGAGCCGTTGGTTTTGCGGCGCAGCGTATCGGGCGGCGACACCAAACTGATACAAAGGCGTATAGCGGAGATCGACCAACGTATTTCTGCCCTTTCGGCGCAGACCACGACCGGCGCGACCGCCATCACGGTGGCGGAATCGGGCTATTTCTCGGAGCAGGCGGACGGGCTGGAGCGTGTTTTAACCCCGGAGCGTGTGCAGACCATGACCCTCTCGGAGCTGCGCGCTTTGGAAGAAGGGGAATACAGCGCGCCCGATAGCGCCATCGGCAGGCTGATTCAAGGACAGAAATGGTACTTTATTGCGGAGATCCCACAAGAACGCGCTGAACAGTGCGAAGAGGGCGACCGCCTGACCGTCAATTTTGCCGACGGCGCGCTGCAGGGGCTGCGAATGCGCGTGGAGCGGATCGGCGCGGCGGAGGACGGGAGCTGCGTGATCGTCCTCTCCTGCGAAAAAAAGCTGCAAAATGTTACGGCGCTGCGGCGGCAGACCGTGGATATCGTGTTTGACACCTACGAGGGTCTGCGCGTACCGAAGACGGCGATCTATTATGTGAACGGCGAGACGGGCGTTTATATTTTGGAGGGTGCCCGAGCCGACTGGAAAACGGTCGAAATTATTTTTGAATACGGCAATGACTATCTCGTCCGCTGGGACGACAGCGATACGGACAACCTCTGGCCGAAGGATGAGATCATTTTGACGGCGGAGGATATTTCGGATGGGAAGGTGATGGAATGATAGCCGAAAACATCGCGGCGATCCGCGCAAGAATGGAGGAAGCCGCGCGCCGCGCAGGAAGGGACCCGAAGGAGATCCTTCTGTGCGCAGCGACCAAGATGAACGACGCGAGCCGCGTGCGCGAGGCGATCGCGGCAGGCGTGGACTGCTGCGGGGAAAACCGTGTGCAGGAGCTGGTGCAGAAGAGCACCGAACACGCCTATGACGGCGCGCCTGTGCATTTTATCGGGCACTTGCAGACCAACAAGGTCAGGCAGGTCGTGGGAAAGGTGGCGCTGATCCAGTCCGTAGACCGGCTGCCCCTGCTCGAATGCATTGAGAAGGAGGCGGCGCGGCAGGGCATCGTGCAGGACATCCTGCTGGAGGTCAATGTCGGGCAGGAGGAGAGCAAATCCGGCTTCACCCCGGAGGAGACGCCGGACATCGCCGTTTCCATGGCGCAGTATCCGCATTGCCGCCTGCGTGGATTGATGGCAATTCCTCCCGTCAGCGAAAAAAGCGGCGATAATTGCAGATATTTTGAAAAAATCCGCAGAATTGCTGTTGACATAACAGCGAAAAAACAGCATAATAGTCTTATGGATATTTTGTCGATGGGGATGACGGACGATTTCGAGGACGCCATTGCCTGCGGCAGTACGATGGTGCGCGTCGGCACTGCCATTTTCGGCGCAAGATATTACCACAATAATGGATAACATAACGGAGGAATGTACTCATGGGCTTCATGGATGAAATCAGAAAGCTGACCCACCCTTATTCCGATCAGGAGGAAGAATATGACGATTACGACGAGGAAGAGGAGCTGCCCGAAGAAGCGCCCGCTCCCTCCCCCCGCCGCAGCTATAGCCGCACGCCCGCACCCGAAGCGCCCCGCTCCAGCGCAACGAGCCGCGTTGTGAATATCAACGCGACCACGCAGCTTCAGGTCGTGCTGGTCAAGCCGGAACGCTTTGATCAGGTTTCCGAAATTGCGGATCATCTGCGCGATAAGAAGGCGGTCGTGCTGAATCTGGAAACGACCAACAAGGATGTCTCCCGCCGCCTGGTGGACTTCCTCTCCGGCTGCGCCTATGCGCTGGACGGCAAGATCAAGAAGGTTGCGATCTCCACCTATTTGATTACTCCGTATAATGTCGGCGTGGTCGGCGATCTGGTAGAGGAGCTGGAATCGAGCGGTATGCGTTTTTAAGGCTGTCCGCGATAAAGAAATAACAACGGCAAAGAGAAGGAGTAGAGAACGATGCTGACACCGCAGCAGATACAGGAAGTTAGCTTTGAAAAGGCTTTGTTCGGCGGATATGATATGGACTCGGTCGATGATTTTTTGGAACCACTGACGGATGATTATATCACGCTGTATAAGGAAAACTCCGTTCTGAAAAGCAAAATGCGGATCCTTGTGGATAAAATTGAGGAATACCGCAAGCATGAGGCCTCCATGCAGAATGCGCTGCTCGCCACGCAGAAGACCTGCGACCAGATGATCGCGGAGGCGGAGAAGAAGTGCGCGAAAATGCTCCACGACGCTGAGGAGACTGCTTCCGCGAAGGCGCAGAATGTGGATGCCTTGGTCGGCGAAGAAAAGGATCGCTTAGAGGCGGCACGGACTGCCACCGCCCAGTTCATTGACGGTATGGAAAAACGCATCCGCCGTCAGCTGGAGCTTTTGGAGGAGCTGCGCAAAAAGGAGCTTTCCGCCCCGAAGCAGGAGGAAAGGACGAAGGTCTTCGGAAAGCGCGAGCCGGTCGAGGAGACACCGAAGCGGGCATATGATTACGACAGGGAGCCGTCCGCCCCTACCACCCAGGAGAAGGCAGACGCGCTGATTGAGGAGATCGGACTGCGCATTGAGGAGAGCCTCGGCGGGCCGACCCTCGGCGACATGGCAGCCGAAAAGCCGGAGCATTCGACCCACGGCGAGCTGCCTCCCGCAAAGCAGAAGCTCTTTGACGAGCTGAAATTCGGCAGAAATCCCGAACCGAAGAAGAAAGGATAATCACGGCAGCCGCAGAGCTGCGTTGATGTCCAAAACCGAATAGCATGATGCGTCGATGGGGACGAGTAGCCCGTTTGCCGCGTGCAGAGAGCTGTCGCTTGGTGCGAGACAGCCGCGGCGGCGTGTGAATATCACCCCGTAGCACCCCGCCTGAAGTTATTTCGTAGGGTGGGACGGCTTGCGCCCGTTACCGCGCACGAAAGTGCCCTCTCCGCAAAAGGAGGGGGAACAAGAGTGGTACCGCAGAGCGCGTCTCTGTCTCTTGATGAGACAGAGACGTTTCTTATTTTGTGGATATTTGCTGTAGGGCGGGGACATGTTCCCGCCGACCGCGAAGCGGCAGACGGTACAGACGAACAGGTTTGTACGCAGTCGGTAGTTCCTGCACGCGGCTTATGACATGTCCCCGCCCTACAGAGGTCATGACAAAATTTTAAAATCAATTCTCATGGAGGATCTTATGGATTACAAGAACACCATTATCACACCGAAAACCGATTTTCCCATGCGTGCGGGGCTGCCCACGCGGGAGCCGCCGATGCTGGAGCATTGGAACAAGATCGACATCTATGCCCTTTTGCTCGAAAAGAATAAGGGCAAGCCCGCCTTCGTCCTGCACGACGGCCCTCCCTTCTCCAACGGCGACATCCACATGGGTCACGCGCTGAACAAGACCTTGAAGGACTTCATTGTCCGATCCTACGCCATGCGCGGCTACTACACGCCCTTCACGCCCGGCTGGGACAACCACGGTATGCCCATTGAGTCCGCGATCATTAAGAAAAACAAGCTCAACCACAAGACCATGCCCGTGACGGAGTTCCGCTCCGCGTGCGAAGCCTTTGCCGAGGATTTTATCCAGCGGCAGATGGCAGGCTTCCGCCGCTTGGGCGTCATTGGCGACTGGGCGCATCCCTACCGCACGATGGACAAGCATTTCGAGGCCGAGGAGGTCAAGGTCTTCGGCGAGATGTACCGCAAGGGCTATATCTACAAGGGCTTAAAGCCCGTCTACTGGTGCCCGAAGGACGAGACGGCGCTGGCAGAGGCAGAGATCGAGTATCAGGACGATCCCTGCACCTCCATCTATGTCAAATTCGCCCTTAAGGAAACGCAGGGCAAAATGAACACCGAGAACACCTATGTTGTCATTTGGACGACGACCCCCTGGACCCTGCCCGGCAACCTCGCCATCGCCTTAAACGCCAACGAGAGCTATGTTCTCGTGGACGCGAAGAACGGCGAGCGCTATATCGTCGCGGAGGCGCTGCTGGAAAAAACGATGAAAGCGGGCGGCATCGGGGAATATGAAATTCTCGAGCGTCACGAGGGCAAATTCTTCGAGTATATGACCGCGCAGCATCCCTTCCTGGAGCGAGACTCGCTGCTTGTCTGTGCGGACTATGTTACGATGGACTCCGGCACGGGCTGCGTCCATACCGCTCCCGGCTTCGGCGCGGACGACTATCAGACATGCCGCCGCTACAAGATCGACCTCATCGTCCCCGTCGACGACCGCGGCATCCAGACCAAGGACGCGGGCAAGTATGCGGGCATGCGCTATGATGTCTCCAACGAGCAGATCGTCACCGACCTGAAGGAGTCCGGCGCACTGTTCGCCTCCGAGGTCTTTACCCACAGCTATCCGCACTGCTGGCGCTGCAAGAGCCCGATCATTTTCCGCGCCACGCCGCAGTGGTTCTGCTCCGTCGAGTCCTTCAAGGACGAGGCGGTCGCCGCCTGCGAAAATGTCCAGTGGCTGCCCGCCTGGGGCAAGGACCGCATGGTCGCCATGATCCGCGACCGCGCCGACTGGTGCATCTCGCGCCAGCGCCGCTGGGGTCTGCCGATCCCCGTGTTCTACTGCAAGGACTGCGGCAAGCCCGTCTGCACCCCCGATACGATTGCGCATATCTCAAAGCTCTTTGACGAAAACGGCTCGAACATCTGGTTCGACAAGGACGCGATGGAGCTTGTGCCCGAGGGTCTTTCCTGCCCGCACTGCGGCGGCAAAGCCTTCGACAAGGAGACGGACACCCTCGACGGCTGGTTCGACTCCGGCTCGACCCACATTGCCTCCCTGCGCCGCGAGCAGCCCGACCTCTGGCCGTCTACGATGTACCTCGAGGGCGCGGATCAGTACCGCGGCTGGTTCCAGTCGAGCCTGCTGACAAGCGTCGGCGCACTGGGACAGGGCGCACCCTTTGCCAAGTGCCTCACCCACGGCTGGACGGTGGACGGCGAGGGCAAGGCGATGCATAAGTCCCTCGGCAACGGCGTCGATCCCGCCGACCTCATCCGCGATTTCGGCGCGGACATCGTGCGCTTGTGGGCGGCTTCGGCGGACTACCGCGCGGATGTGCGCTGCTCCAAGGAGATCTTCAAGCAGCTCTCGCAGAACTATCTGAAATTCCGCAACACCGCCCGCTACTGCCTCGGCAACCTTGACGGCTTCGACGCGAATCAGCTTGTCAAGCCGGAGGAAATGCTCGAGCTTGACCGCTGGGCGATGACCAAGCTGAACGGCCTCATTCGCACCGCGTTTGAAGCCTACGACAATTACGAATTCCATGTTCTGACCCACGCGATCAACGATTTCTGCGTGGTGGAGCTGTCGAATTTCTATCTGGATATCCTCAAGGACCGTCTCTACTGCGAGGCAAAGGACGGGCTGAAGCGCCGCAGCGCCCAGACTGCGCTGTTCCTGATCGTGGACGCGATGGCGAAGATGTTCGCGCCGATTCTGCCCTTCACCTGCGACGAGATCTGGCAGGCGATGCCCCACCGTGACGGCGACGACACGCGCAACATCGTCCTCAACGAGATGGCAAAGCCCTATGACGCGTATGCCCTCAGCGACGCGGAAATGGCGAAGTGGGACACCCTCATCGCCCTGCGCAGCGACGTCAACGGCGTTTTGGAGACCGCCCGCGCCGACAAGCGCATCGGCAAGGCGCTGGAAGCCCATGTCGCCCTGTATCCGACGGACGAGACTGCAAAGACCTGCCTTGAGACGGTCAAGGACATGAATCTTGCGGAGCTGTTCATCGTCTCGGATGTACTGCTCGAAAGCGAGAAGCCGCAGGAAGCAAGCGTCTGCGCCCATGGAGAGAACTTCCCCGGCATGCTGATCGAGGTCCGCAACGCCGAGGGCGTCAAGTGCCCGCGCTGCTGGATGCACTCGACTGAGGCGAACGAGGAAGGACTCTGCCCGCGCTGCGCGGCAGTTGTCGCGGAGATGGATCTCGGCGAATGACGGTGCTTCTTGCCGTCGCGGCAGGTCTTGCGGCGCTGCTCCTCGGACGCGCCGCCGTGAGCGCGGTCAATCTGCGGAAAAACCGCAGGGTCGTGGCAGAGGGACTTCTCCTCGACCAGCGCGCCGCGCCGTGTTCCGCGTTGCGTTACGGCTGTTTCCGCGCAAGCTATAACGGCTGCGGAGTCGTTGCGACCTATAATGCGGCGCGGCTCCTCGGTATGAGCGTCCACCCGGCAGAGATCGTCCGCAGCTTTGAGCTGCGCGGCGCATTGCTGTTTGGGGCGTTCGGGACGCTCCCCTTTGCCCCGCGCCGCTTTCTGCGCAAACGCGGCTGCAGGGTCATAACGAGCCGACGACAAAAGGACTTTGACCGCCTTGCAAAGCTGCACAAGGTGTCGATCCTGTGGTATTTCCACCGCCGTGGGGCGCATTTTGCCGCGATCCGATGGGACGGTACCGGTTTTGTCGGATACAATGTCTTTTCCGACAAAGGCACACCCGTCCTGCTCGGCGCGTCGCTGTCTGACTTCCTGCAAAAGCGCCGCTATTTCCTTCCGCTGCTGTTTTGTGTTGATCCGCGCTCGAATAGAATATGATCTGCGAGGATTCGGCAGGTTTTTCCCCCTTCGGAGGCGTATGCTTTCGAGGGGGGCTTTTTATGAAGCATGAGAAGCGATATTTTCTGTTTGCATGTTTGGGCGCGATCATCGGCGGCAGTGCGCTGCATTTTCTCTATACCGCGCTGCCAAATCCGCTGACGGCATTGATCGCGCCGGTCAATGAGAGTGTTTGGGAGCATCTGAAGCTGCTGTATTATCCGACGCTGCTGACGGCATATCTGCTCTCAAAATGCACCATGGAGCGTCAGCGCCTTTGGAGCGGGTTCCTGATCGCGGTGCTTGCTATGCCGCTGTTTCTTGTGGGTGTATATTATCTGCTCGTCTGCGGCTTTGGGGTGGAGGGATTGCTTGCGGATATCGGGCTGTATGTTGTTACGATGGCGGGCGGCTTCACGCTTGCCTATGTGTTTTACCGCAAGGAGGCTGCCGTGCGTGGGGCGGGTGTGCTGGCAATGCTTGTGATCTTATACGGCGCGTTTTTGATCGTTTTCTCGTTTGCCGCGCCCCATCTCGGCATTTTTCTTCCACCGCAATAAAGGTTTGTACGCACGAGCCGAAACTGCAGTTGTAGGGGCGACTATCAGCCGCCCGTCGGTACGAACAAACATTTCGGTAGTTCCTGCACGCTGGCGGCTGATAGCCGCCCCTACGACATGGAGGAGAGATATATAAAAAATCTCCCCTCGTTCGGAGGGGAGATGGTGGTTATTCTCGAATTAAGGGCATACTCATGCAGCGGGGGCCGCCTCTGCCCCGGCTCAGCTCGCCGCTGGGGATTTTTAAGACGGTGATCCCCTCCGCCTCCATCAGCGCGTTGGTGACATAGTTACGGTCGTATGCGATCACCGTGCCGGGGCGAATGCACAGGGCGTTCGAGCCGTCGTTCCACTGCTCGCGCTGCGCCGCGATCTGGTCGCCGCCGCCGCAGCGCAGTAAGGTCACCTGTTCTGCGCCGACCGCGTCGGCAAGCACCTTTTCAATCGGGGCGTCCAAACGCCGCGCCTTCGGTGTCCCATGGGCACCCGGTGTCAGCTCGAAGATCTGCAAAGAGTCTAAAATGGTCGGATGGATCAGGAACTTGTCCGCGTCGATCTGCGTCAGCACGGTATCCAGATGCATAAAGGCGCGGCGGCTCGGGATATCAAATGCCAATACCCGCCGGATCTGTGCCGTCTCGTCGCGGAAGATGTTATTGGCCAGCCGCTCGACCGCCTCGGGCATCGTGCGTTGGGAAATGCCGACGGCGATGGTCTCGGCGCTCAGGTTGAGAATGTCGCCCCCCTCTAAGCTGAAAGGCTCCTCCGGCGTATAATAAAACGGTACCTTCCCCGCGTAATCAGGGTGGTAATGCAGGATATAGTCGCTGTAGATCGTCTCGCGGTTGCGGGTGTCGGAGTACATATGGTGCAGGGAGACGCCGTGCCCGATGCTGGCAAAGGGGTCGCGCGTGAAATAGAGGTTCGGAATGGGGTCGAGAACAAAATGGGTGCGGTCGCTGCGCAGCGCGGCAAGAGAGGCGGCGCCGCGGATAGGCAGCTCGTCAAAGCAAACGCCGGACATTGTCTTATGCACCAGCTCGGCAGCGTTGCGGGAGGCAAGCAGCACCTCTGTGAGCGGTTCGCGGTAGCTGTCGGCGACGGGGCCGCTGCGATGGATGAAATCCGCGACGAACTGCTCCTGCAAAGCCTTGCTCTTGGCTAAGGTCTGCGCGGTCAGCGCACTCAGGTAGACGACCTCCACGCCGTTGTTGCGCAGGGTTTGGGCAAAGGCATCATGCTCCGCCTGCGCACCGAGGAGATACGGGATGTCGTCAAACAGGAGCTGCTGGAGGGAGTTCGGCACAAGCTGCTCCAGCTCGCTGCCGGGGCGCTGCAAAAGTACCTTTTTCAGCGGTCGGACTTCACTTCTAACATGGATAGACATGGTGTTCTCCCCTTATTTGTATTCGGTGTCGAAATGAAAACATTTCATTAAGTGTATCATACTTTCTACGGAAAGGCAATCACAATTCGGCGCTTTCCGGAGAGGATTTTAGTGATATTGCTTCGCATTGATATTTGCTGAAGCTGTTTTGGGTCATGGGAGCGGAGCGCCGAGGACGGCGTCGGGGAGGAGGGCTTCGATTTTGACCCGGCGGAGGGTATTCTGCTCCATCGGTGCGCGGACGCAGACCTTTACGCCGTTCGGCGCGTGTCCGGTGAAAAATTCGCCTTCCGGCTGCTCAAACAGCACCTCCTGCACCGTGCCGATGAGGGCGCGGTCGTAGCGTTCCCGCAGCATTGCGGCGGTCCGTCCGGCTCTTGCAGCCCGCGCTGTCTTGACCGCCTTAGGGATCTGGTCCGGCATGGCATCGGCAGGGGTGCCCGCGCGGCGGGAATAGGGGAAAATGTGCATCGCCGCGAAGCCGCATTTTTCGGCAAATGACAAGGATTCCTCCAGCTCTGCCTCCGTCTCGCCGGGGAAGCCGACAATCAGGTCGGTCGTCACAGCGCAGCCGGGGAAAGCGTCGTTCAGCAGGCGCACGCTTTCATAATAGCGGGCGGTGTCATATTTGCGGTGCATCCGTTTTAAGACGGTATCGCTGCCGCTTTGCAGGCTGAGATGGAACTGCGGGCAGAGGTTCGGCAGTATGGACAGGCGCTTGCAGAATTCCTCGTCCACCACTCTCGGTTCGAGCGACCCAAGGCGGATGCGCAGCGTGGGCGCGGCAAGGCAGAGCGCTTCGGCAAGCTCGACAAAGCGGCTGCCGCCCTTAAAATCCCAGCCCCACGAGGCGATCTCGATGCCTGTGACCACGATCTCACGGTAGCCTGCCGCAGCCAGCGCCTTAGCTTGCTCCACCGCCTCCGCAAGGGGCAGAGAGCGGACGGGACCGCGGGCATAGGGAATGATGCAGTAGGTGCAGAAATTGTTACAGCCGTCCTGCACCTTGAGCATGGCGCGGGTGCGCTCAAACAGACCTCCTGCGGGCAGAACCTCATAACTGCGCCGCCGCAGTGCCTCATCCACGGAGACGAGGGGCTTGCGCTCCTTCTGTGCGCACGCCTGCAAAAGAAGCTGCACGAATTCCTCTCTGCCGCCGCTGCCGCTGATGACATCCACGCCCATCTCCCGCACTGCGTCGGTGCTGACCTGCGCATAGCAGCCGCATACGCCGAGTACCGCGTCGGGATGCTCACGGCGCAGACGGTGGATCAGTGTGCGATTCTTCCGATCCGCGACCGCAGTGACGGTGCAGGTGTTGACGATCAAGGCGTCACTCTCCGCTTCCGGCGCGAGGGTGTGCCCCAATGCGATGAGCTGCTGCTCCATCGCCTGTGTTTCGTACTGGTTGACCTTACAGCCAAGGGTAAAACAATGAAATTTCATATATTATCTCCAAAAATCCTTTATAAAAGCTTTGAAAAATTGAACAAAAGATGCATTGCAATTTTGTGCAAAAGGACAGTATAATGTGCATGTTATTATTTTAACAGGGTTTAGAGAAAAAGTACAGCCCAAACTTGCGCGAAAAGCGATTTGGGCTGCCCTGCGCCGCAGAGGCAGAAGGAGAACATGTATGACTGTAAGATTCGAGTCGCTGGGTGATGTCAAGGAATTTGTTGGGCTTGCGACCTTACAGCCCTATGCCGTACAGGTACAGGACGGCGACCGCATGGTGAACGCAAAGAGCTTCATGGAGATGTTCACCATTAATTTTACGCAGCCGCTGCTCGTCGAGGTCGCCGGGAAGGAGAACGAAGCGGATTTTGCCCGTGCGGCAAAGCGGTTCCTCGTCTGATACTGAAAACCGATTAAAATATTCATTTCAATCGGTTTTCAACGCCGTAC